>DLNB01000063.1 GCA_002479455.1 Acetothermia bacterium UBA7521 | reverse complement strand
CGAACTCCGCCCCCAGCCCCATCCCCTCGCCCCACAGCCCGAGGAGAAGAGCGGGCAACGCGAGCGCAAGCGGGAAGACGAGCGACCAGCGGAACAGCCCGTATCGGACCTGGGATCTCAGGGTGTAGGCGAGAAGAGCCCACGTCGGGCGCATCAGAACTCCCCCGTCGTTCCCGCGGCTCTCATCCGCCGCTCGGCCACAGTGAGAAGCTTCCGTCCCACGAGGAAGTACACCAGCCCGAGCCCGACGAGAAGCCCGATGTCTGCTCCCACACCGCCGCCGGCAAGGACCCGGCGCACGGACTCGATCCCATAGGAGAGCGGGAGCGCCCGGGAGATGATCCACAGCGGGCGCGGGAGAAGCCGAGCCGGCATCGCGACCCCGGACAGGGCGCCCAGGCTCGCCTGGATCAAGTCGTACGTAAAGAACGTGCGCTTGTAGAGGAGCATCAGAGCTGCGAGGGCGAGCATGAACCCGGAGATCCCTGCACCCGTGAGCAGCACAAGCCCGATGAACGCCGGCCAGGGGAGAAGAAGAGGGATGCCGAACGCGAAGAACCAGGCCACCATCGCCCCGGTGATGTACAGGTTGAGGAGTACGGTGCCCAATGCCTTTGCGACGAGGAGCGTGAGCACGGAGATGGGATGCGCAAGGAGCGTCTCCACCACCCCTTCCTCCATTTCCTCCTCCAACCCCAGGCCCACTCCCCCCAGCAGAGTGGAGAGCCAGTACCAAAGAAGGAGCCCCACCGCGACAGAGTCCACGAGCCCCGCGTCGAACCCGAACAGCCGCGCCAGGAGAAGGTACGGTGTCACAACGAGCGCCGGCGAGATGGCGTAGCTGAGAAGATCCAAGGGGTAGGCGCGCAGGTCGAGGAGTTCCTTGCTCACCAACGCAAGCAGCGGCCTCACGGCTCCTCCTCGTTGGTGTCGAACGGCCGGCCGGTGAGGCGTAGGAACGCCTCCCACAGCCCCGACTCCACGATCTCCACGTTCGCCAGGTGTACGCCGTCCGCCTGAAGCTGGCCAAGCACCGCGGGCAGCCGGTCCACCGGCACGGCCAGGGATAAGGAACCGTCGTCAAGCTCGCGCACAAGGAGCCCCTCGTCCACTTCAGGACGGGATCCCAGCGTGAGCACCGCCATGCGCTGAGCTCCAGAACGTGCGGTGATCTCCTGCGGCGTCCCGTCGGCGAGGAGCTTCCCCTCCTCGATGATGAGAAGGCGCGTTGGGAGGCGCTCTGCCTCCAGCATGTTGTGGGTGGCCATGAGCACCGTGGTGCCCTGCTCCCGCAAAGACCGCAGGACCTCCCACACCTCCTCCACGCCGTGGGGATCGAGCCCCGTGGTCGGCTCATCGAGGATCAGTATCGGTGGCCGGTGCATGAGCGCCCGGGCGATGGCCAGGCGTCTGCGCATGCCGCTGGAGAATTTCTCCACCGAGACGTCGGAAAAGCCCGAGAGGCCGACGAGTTCAAGGAGTTCCTCGGCCCGGGCGCGCGCCTCTCGCCGCGAGAGGTCCTGCAGCCCGCCGAAGAGGAGGAGGTTCTCCATCGCAGTCAGCTTCCAGTAGAGCGTGCGTTCCCCGGCGAGGACCACCCCGAGCTTGCGGCGCACCTTGGTCGGCTCGCGCAGGGCATCGATCCCGTCCACCTCGACCTCGCCTGCGGTGGGGAGGAGGAGCGTGGCCACGATCTTGAGCAGCGTGGTCTTCCCGGCCCCGTTCCGGCCGAGGAGTCCCACGAACGCACCGCGGGCGATCTCGAGGTCGAGCCCGCGCAGGGCATCGATCTCCCGCCGCACCCCGCGGCGGAAGAGGCCCGCTCGCTCGCGCACAACGTACGTCTTCGCCACTCCCCGACAGGTGATCATCGTGCCTCCAAGGTCACCGGGCGCAGGCGCCCGCAGGGTAGAGCCAAGTGTGCCGTGCTCCGCCGCCCCCATTCAAACGAACGCATTGACCCCATGGCTGGGTATCAGTAATCTCCGCACGCGCAATCGGTCCTGGTATGACCCATGGGGTGGTCACGTGGACCGGAGCAGGAGGGGATCGGGGATGGACGGGGAGTTTGCGGAGAAGCTGCTTCACGGCCTGGAGCGTGTAGAACACGGTGTTCTCCGATCAACCCACGAGCACCTTGACGTGCGGCTTGACCACACGGGGAAGCTGGAGGCGAAGGCAGTTACCCAAGGCACCATCACCGTAGCCCCGGCGGAGATCCCCTTCCTCCTTCATCCTGGCTTCACCGTACACGAGATCGAGGTGGACGGGACGCCTGTGCCCCCCGCTCAGGATGATCCGCCCCTCCACTACGCCCGCCCCGCGCAGCCCATCGCGCGCGGGAGGACATGCAGTGTCAGAACCCGTTATTCGGGCGCGTACACGTTGGGCGTCCATCGCACGCCAGCCGAGGACCGGTGGTACGAGTTCAACGTGATTGCGCTGTGGCGACCGCTGTTCTCGCTTGACCTCCGCGACGGTGCCCGTTTTCAGGTTGCCGTATCCCTTCCGGGCCGCCTGCACGTCGTCTCCTCGATCGCCGAAGGCGCGGTCCACTCAACCGATGATGAGACCACCGGTCAGTGGGATACGGGGGCACAGACGTCGGTGGATTTCTCGTTCGTTGCCGGGCAGGGGGAGTACGCGGAGTCACGGTCGGGGGCCATGACCTTCGCCGCCCTCACGATGCGTGGCGTGCCGTACCGGCCGCAGGACGTGATAGCGATGGCCTGGGAAATCGTTGAGATCTACGCATCTCTATGGGATGCATGCCCGTTCGACCAGCTTACTGTCGCGTGCCCACCTGGAAGCGTATCCGGCAACTGCGCCCGAGAGGGGCTCGTCATCGCTGGGCTCATCGCTGACCGCGACTTGGCGAGCCGGTTCGGCGTCCTGTCCCACGAGATCGCCCACCTGTGGTGGGGCATCGGGGTCCGGTTCGACCCGACAAGGCCGGGCTGCGAGGAGGGGCTGGCTGAGTACGCCGCATTGGTTGCGGACAGAGCGCGCTTCGGCAGGCAGGCGCTCCGCAAGACCGTGCTCGAGGAGTACCTGCCCCAGGCGAGAGAGGCTGAGGCTCACGGAACTGCCCTGCTCGACTGCACGCTGTTCCACCCCCACTCCGAGGCGCTGCGTCAGGGGAAGGGGGCGTGTGCCTTCCTCCTCCTCGAGCGTGCGCTGGGAGAGGAGGCCATGGCGGCCGCGCTGCGGGACTTCGCTTCGCGGTTTCGCGGACGTGCCGCAACCCCAGACGACCTGCGCGCTACCCTCGTCGCCTTCGGCGGACCGGACGTAGGACAGCTGTGGGATGCTTACTTGGCGGGTACCGAGCCGCTGCCGGACGATATCGAACGTTACGTGGGCTGACCGAGCCAGCTCTGTCCGGCAACGTGCTATGCGCCGCCGGGACGCCCCACTCTCGCCGGGCTCTACCTCAGCCCTGGGAGCGCCGAGGACACCCGAACCACGCCCAAAGTTCACTCGAACGCGCTACAGCTGGGGTCGGGTCTGTCGCCAGTCTGTCGCGGACGAGCGTCCAGTGGCCAGGCGGCGTCGCCGGTCGGACGAGCCAGCCTGGAGCGAGGTCGAGCCTCCACCCCTCGCCGGCGATCTGGTCCTCGCGTACGGCAATCGGAACAGAGGCGCGCGCCTCTGCCATCCTGCTCCTCAGCGCTAGAATCGGGATCATGGCCGTAGGCGAAGATCGGTCGCAGTGGGAGACAGGGCCAGCAGCCTTGCCGTGGTGTGCCCACTACGATCTGCAGATCGACCTGCAGACCGAACCAGTCCATCACCCGGCTGCCCTCTGCAGGGGGGCCCTCGCTGCCACGTGCCGTTTGCGCCTGCGAAACCCGGGCCCGCTGCCGGTGGCGCACTTGCCATTCCTGCTCTACCGTCTGCTCAAGGTCCGGGAGGTCATGTGGAACAGCATACCCGTCCCCTGGATCCAGAAGCTGACGCACATCCACGGGCTGCCCAGGTGGCAGGTGAGCTCCGTGGAGGTTTCACTCCCGTCACCCCTTGCCCTCGGGGAGGAGGGGGTGCTGACGGTGGAGTACGGGGGGCCGATCTGCGGCTACCGGGAGGTGTTCCCCTACGTCCAAGACGGGATCTCGCCGGAGTTCACATTGCTGCGGCGGGACGACGTCTTGTTCGTACCGGTGCTTGGGACACCGTCTCTCACATCGCTCCGAAGGATCCCGGACGAGCGGTTCACCTTCCATCTGAAGGTGGCCACAGACCCGGGCATGACCGCAGTCACCTCAGGGGAAGGCGAGAGCCGACTGCTGGGATCAAGGTGCGTCCACAAGTGGCGCAGCGATCACCCCGACTGGCGACTTGACCTCGCAGTGGGATCGTACGCGGTGGCTGTCTTGGCGAAGTGGCCCGGGGTGCGGGTGTTCTACTTCGAAGGCGACGAGGAAGGCGCCCATCTGTACCTGAGGATCGGTGCAGATGTGAGCGCCCTCCTCACCGACTGGTTCGGCCCGACGAGCGGCAGGCTGAACGTCATCGCGATCCCCGACGGATACGGAGGACAAGCGAGTCCCAACCACATCCTGGCTGAGCGAGAGAGCTTCGCCCGCAGGCCGGGTGAGACGGAAGACCAGGCT
The DNA here is from genome assembly GCA_002479455.1 of Acetothermia bacterium UBA7521. Taxonomy (GTDB): domain Bacteria; phylum Bipolaricaulota; class Bipolaricaulia; order Bipolaricaulales; family Bipolaricaulaceae; genus Bipolaricaulis. Next base: position 11,013 of record DLNB01000063.1, on the reverse strand, counting down.
TACGCACGGCTCCTCGGGCGGGTATCGCACGAGATCATCCATCGGTGGAACGTGCCCAGCCGCGAGGTGTCGGTGTCGCGGTTCCTCGACGAGGGGATCACCCACTACTTGGAGACCGTGGTGGCTCGGACCCTGCTCGGCTCTTCCGCCTGGGCACGCCAGCGTCTAGAGGAATACCGGGCCTTCTTCCGGAAGGGGGGAGAGGAGGCGCAGCGAACCCCGCTTGCAGAGGCGGGGGGGTCACCCGCCCGTGACGCAATCGCCCGGGGCAAGGGTTCCTGGCTCCTTGCAGTGTGGGAAGAGCTCGTTGGGCTAGACGTTGTACTGGAATCCCTCCGCACGTTTTTCGAGGAGTATCGCTCCACGGGTGCCACCCTAGACAACTTTGCAGCGGCAGTGCGGACATCGGGGCGAGGGTTCGACGTCGAGAACTTCGTGAGGGGCTGGATCTACACTACAGACTCCTCGGGGCCACTGCTAAGGGGCGAGGACGCCGCAACGATAGCCCGCCGCTACCGCCATGTGGTCCAGTCTGGTCTCAGCGGTGACAGCCCACCGGCGTTCCTGCCTCCAGCTGACTGATCTCGGACCGGGTCCCGACGTTCAGGCCAGCAGACTTCTCGATCTGAGCAAGGCCAAAGCCAACCAGCCGTGGAACACCGAGGGAGTGTACGCGCAGTGTGGACTGAGGGCTCTCTCTCTCGACAAGGTCGCTCCTGGCCGAGGCGCAGGGAACTCTCGGCGGAGAAGTACTGCACTGCGTCCGCGCCGTTGATCACATGAAGCACCCGCACAGCGGTGGTTCGGCTCCTCACTGCTCTGGCGAGTTCTCGTCAGGTTCGCTCTGCTCATCGGAAGAGGGTGCGCCGTGCTGAGCCATGGAGGTGTGCCGATCCCGACCCACCGTGACCTAAGCCTCCGCCCCGATCATCCGCTGAAGCGGTTCCACGAGTGGGGGCAGGTTCTTGGTGGCTGTTTGCCATATCACCGATGGGCTTGCCCACGGGTACTCGTGCACGAGGAAGTTGCGCATCCCGCGCATGCTGTGCCAGGGCACATCGGGGCGCCGCGCCTTCACATCCTCCGGAATGTGGCGCTCCGCCTCACCGATCACGATCAGGCAGTAGACCACTGCGTGCAGAGTACGCTTGTCCACCGCGAATGCCTCTAGATCGAGATCCTGCGTGTAGGCCCGGATGTCGCCTATCGCTTCGAGGATGTCGCGCACCTAATGGACCCAGTCTCTAGACGACACGTACCGCCTCCCGGAGCACACGCTCGCGCATCCACGAGCGAAGCCCATCCGCGGTCACCACGTCCACCGAACAGCCCAGCAGGCTCTCCAGATACTCGCGCAGGGCGACCAACTCGAACAGGCCCGCGTGTGCCTCGGGGTTGAACTCAGCGAGAACATCCACGTCGCTTTCCGGCGAGAGACCGTCGCGGGCCGCTGAGCCGAACACGGCCAGCGACCGCACGCCCAACTCCTGGGCCAGCCTGTCGTGATGTGCTGCCAGGCGATCCACAACCTCTTGCCTCGTTCGGGTCACGATCCCTCCTCGGCCCCTATTCTAGGCCTAGGACCGGGTCCAGGGAAGAGAGGCGGCGAACCGAAGCGACCGAACATGCTCGGTCACGTCCTACTCGTGACGGGGGAACCCTTCCCGGTAGCGGCCTTCGGCCAGTCCTTGCTGGATGCGGCGCACGAGGTGAGGATGGTAGCGCTGAAAGGAATCCAAGAATGGCTCCCCCTTCTCCCGCGTCCAGATGATCCCCCGCATCACCAGGTCCTCGTCGTCCGTGGGGACATCAAGAGGCCGAGAGGGATAGCGGTAGATGCGAAGGAGGCCCTGTTCCGCGAGCTCCTCCAGGCGGCGCAGGACGTCCGCCACGACCAGCTCGCCGATCGGCCGCACGGCCACGGGAGACACGACCTCCTCCTCCCACCTCGTCTCTCCTTCGACGAAGGTGTCCGCGGGAAGGGCATAGATGGAGCCACGCTTTCCGGCGTAGCGGTGCTCGAATGCACCCGCGAAGCGTTCGCACACGAAAGGGAGGGCCGTCCCCTCCTCGCGCCCCACCGCGCAGGTGAGGTCTCCCCCGACCCCGCTCAGGAACAAGGCCGCCATCACCGGGTCCTGGCACGCGTAGACCCACTGCTCTCCGTGCGTGCTCACCGCGGGGGTGATCGCGGAAAGCCCACCCTGCCGAGAACCGTGGTAGACCGCTTTCACGTTGGCCACGTCAACTCGGTCTCCCGCAACAGCGGCCGGACGACCCAAGGATGACGTGTAGCCCATATGAGCGTCTCCGGTTCTGCCGTGCACCGATGCCATGGCGACACACTGCCCTACAACCCTCCTTCGCCCCGGGCGCACCCCTCTCCTTCTCCTCTCCCCCCTTTTGGGGGAGAGGGCAGGGTGAGGGGGCGTTCTGCCGGGCGATTCGGAGGGACGCTCAACGCAGGCCTGGCGTGGGAGGACCTCTGGTCTCGGACTCCCGCACAGCCTGCCACGCGGTCCAGTGTCTCCAGAGGAAGGGCCTCGCCGCGCACCCGGGGATCGAGGCCGACTTCGGCCAGGATCCGGTCCACCACATCAACGGAGAGCTGATTCAGGAGGGCGCGGCGGAGGGTCTTGCGCCGGCCGGCGAAGATGAGGGCGAGCATCCGCTCGAACGCTTGTTCCGGCGCGGTGATCCGCGGCCTGGGGAGCTTCCGGAGCCGGATCAGCGCCGAGTCCACGTCCGGGGGGGGGAAGAACACGGTCCGCGGCACCTTGCGCGCCACCTCGACGTCGAAGTAGGCACGGAGATGGACCCCGAGCCGGCTCGCCTCGGGTCCCGGCGGGGCGACGAGCTTCGCTCCCACCTCCGCCTGGACCATGAACACCGCCCGCTCCACCGCCTCCCGCTCCCGGATGAGCTTCAGGAAGACGTCGCTCGTGATCCCGTAAGGCAGGTTCCCCACAAGAAGGATCCGCTCCCCGGACGATCCGAGCGAGATCTCCCGGAAGTCGCCGTGGATCACCCGCACATTGGGATGAGAGGAGGTCGTCTCCTCCAACACGGGGACCAGCCGCCGGTCCACCTCGACCGCCACGATCTCCCGCACGCGTGGGGCAAGGGCAGACGTGAGGGTCCCCGCCCCCGCCCCGACCTCGACCGCGGTTTCGTCCCCGGACGCCTCCGTGAGCTCCAGGATCCTCGCCAGGATGTTCTCATCCACCAGGAAGTGCTGGCCGAGCTCAGAGCGCAGGCGGACCCCATGCCGGGCCAGGAGATCCCGCAGAACCGTGGGCGAGGTCAGTTTCCGTTCCATTGCCCGCATGATAGCCGTCCCCGCACGACCGGGGCGTAGGTCGCAGCCCGCTGAGCCTTCGGCTACGCGGCAGAGATCCGAACCCCGCGGCACGTGCCGTGATCGGTGTTCCGTTGACCGTGAGTGAGCAGTCCCCCGTCAACCGTCACCTATCACCCTTCACGCAACACAGCCCCTCCGGGCGCCGCCTGCGGTAAGATCTCCCTCTGTGGACAGGCCCGCTCGCCTGGCCTTCCAGCAGAGGAGGTTCACATGGGGTGGAGAAACCGCGGATTCTGACCGGACACCGGCCCACCGGGCCGCGGCACCTCGGACATCTCGTCGGGACCCTCGACACGTGGCGGAAGCTTCAGGACGATCACGAGTGCCTGTTCCTCGTCGCCGACCTCCACGTCCTGACCACGGACTACGCCCATCCCCAGCGGATCGCGCCCAACATCCACGCCGTGCTCCTCGACTGGCTGGGGGCGGGGCTGGACCCGGAGACGAGCGCGTTCGTCCTTCAATCGGCCGTGCCCGAGCATTCCGAGCTGGCTGTGCTCCTATCGATGCTCGTCACCGTGGCCCGTGCGGCGCGGAACCCCACGTACAAGGAACAGGTGCGGGAGCTCGGGCTCTCCCCGAGCGTGGGGTTGCTCGCCTACCCGGTGCTTCAGGCGGCGGACATCCTCGTGTACAAGGCCCGCGCCGTCCCGGTAGGACAGGATCAGCTTCCGCACCTGGAGTTGGCCCGCGAGATCGCCCGCGCGTTCAACCGCCTCTACGGGCCGACGTTCCCCGAGCCGGAGCCGATCCTGAGCGAGGTCCCGCGCCTCCCCGGCACCGACGGACGCACGATGCACACGAGCTACGGGAACACGATCCCCCTCGGCGCCGATCCGGCGGAGGTCACGGCGAAGGTCCTATCCATGGTCACCGACCCGGCCCGCGCCCGTCCGACCGACCCCGGGCATCCCGGGGTATGCCAGGCGTTCGTCTACCACCGCACGTTCCGCCCCGATGTCGCAGGAGCCGTCGAAGACCGCTGCCGGCAGGGGGGGATCGGGTGCGTCCCCTGCAAGCGCGAACTCGCGGAAGCTCTTGTCGAACGGCTTTCCCCGTTCCGGGAGGTTCGAACGCGGTGGAAGGGACGCGAGCAGGAGCTCGGGGAAACCCTCCGCCAGGGCACGCGCCGGGCGCGCCCCCTGGCCGAGGCCACGCTGGCCGAGGTCCAGACCAAGATGGGGCTCCTCTGACCACGCCGTCCTCTTGCCCTCACCACCGACGGGCACATCGCACCTGCCGGCCACACACTACCGGGCACTCCCCTATAATGGAGCATGGAGCTCTCACGGCATGCACAAGACATGCTCCATGAGCGGGAGATACCTGAGGAGTGGTTGTGGCGGACGGTTCGGAACCCCGACAGGTCTGAGGAGATCACACAAGGAACCACTCACTACATCAAGGCGATCCCAGAGCAGGGAGGCCGATTCCTGCGCGTTGTGGTCAACACGCGCGTTCGGCCGAACCAGGTGGTGACCCTGTTCTTTGACCGACGGCTGGGGAGGCACAGATGAGGCTGAAGTTCGACAAAGAAAGCGATGCTCTGTACTTCCGTCTCGACGAGTCGCGGGTTGTGGAATCCGAGGAAGTACGGCCCGACGTGGTCCTCGACTTCGATGAACGGGGGTACGTCGTCGGAGTGGAGATCCTGAACCTGAGCCAACGCGTTTCTCCTGATCAGCTCAAGGTGTTGCAGTTCGAGACAGCCTAGAACTGAAGGAAGTTGGGGCCGCTGGCCAGACGCGTTCCGTTCCCAGCACCTCGTGCAACACCAGTCCGGTGGAGCATGGGCTACGGGACGAGAGCCGAGTTGCCCAGCACCCTGCCCTCTCGCACGTCGGGGAGGTTGATCTCAGCCGGTCTTGAGGTCCTCGCCCAGAACCTCTTGGCAGCGGCGCGCATCCTCGGGGGAGTACACGGGATCCATACAGCGGAACTGCGCCTCGGCCCGAACGCGCTTGGCCTCTGCCACCGAGATCGCCTGCTCCAGGCGCCCAGCGAGGTCCGGTTGCCCCGCGTCGCGGAGCGCCACGGCAAGGGCGTGCCAGAACGTGTCGGGGAGCGGGACACGTCGGCCATCATCCTCCAGCCACAGGCCGTCCTCGTCGGCCTGGACCCTCAGCGCCACGCACAGCTTGTCCATCGGTCCACCTCCTCCGCCCAACTACGGTAGCTCGCGGGCGGGGCCTCGTCAATCCATGGTCCGTCTACCGCGGCCCGTTCACCGTGGTCCGAGACCTCTGCGGACAACGGGCTACAGATAACGGATGACGGACAACGGTCCACGGAGCTGGGTGGCAGCGGTGGCCGGGGGGCCTATAATCCTCCTGGGGTAACTGGGGGAGCCCGCAGAGGGCTGAGAGGAGGCGCCGACCTCGACCCCGGAACCTGACCTGGGTAATACCAGCGGAGGAAAGGTTCCCCGTCTCTCGGCCGAACCGCCGTTCCGGCCACCCCGCGCCCAACGCGGGATTCCCCACGCCCCACATCCACCCGGTCTCGGACCGGTGAGACGAGGAGGGGTTGTGAAGAAGACCAAGCCGGGGAAGGCCGGGGCCGCCCGACGGATCCTCATCGTGGCGTCCGGCCAGCTCACGGACGAGGGCATGCTGAAGGGGCTCGCTTCCCAAGCGGACCTCGTCGTGGCCGCGGACGGAGGGCTTCAGCACCTGGCGCGGGTCGGCCTGGTCCCCCATGTCCTGATCGGGGACCTCGACTCCCTCAAGGATCCCCCTCCTCCCGGAGTGGAGGTCCTCCAAAGCCCGCGGCAGAAGGACGCCACGGACCTCGAACTCGCCCTCGACCACGCCGTTTCCTTGGCGCCGGAGGAGATCCACCTCTGCGCAGCGCTCGGCGGCCGACTGGACCACGCGTTGGCCACGGTTCAGCTTCTGGCGCGGTTCGACCTCCCGATCGTCCTCCACCACCCCCCGGAGACCCTGTACCTGGTCTCCCGCCGACAGGACGTCCCGGCCCATGTGGGAGACCGCGTCTCGCTGCTTCCGCTCACGGACGAGGCGCGGGGCGTCACCACCCACGGGCTTCGCTATCCGCTGGCCGGGGCCACGCTTGCGCGGACCTCGACCCGCGGCGTCTCGAACGAGGTGGTGAGGCTCCCCTGCCGGGTGGAGGTACGCGGGGGAAAGCTCCTCCTCGTCCACGGTCCGATGGTCTGAAAGGAGGTTGGGATGAAGAAGCTTCTGGTGCTGCTGTGCGCAGTGTTGGTCACAACCCCCGCGTGGGGAACGGAACTGGTGGTGTACGCCTACGATTCGTTTGTCGCTTGGGGCCCAGCCCTGGCGATCAAGGACGCGTTTGAGAAGGCCCACCCCGGCGTGACCCTCGTGTGGATCGCTCCCGGCGACTCCTCGGAGATGCTCGCCCGCGTGGTGGCCGAGTTGGAGCTCGGGCTCCCCACCGCCGACGTGTTCGTGGGTCTGGCCGACGTCGAGGTCCCCCGGGCCCTGGCCCGGAACGTGTTTCGGCCGCTGGAACCCGAACGGCTGGCCCACCTCGCCGACGTGCCGGCGGACTTGCGGATCGGCGGCGACGCGTTCGTCGTCCCCTACGACCACGGCTACATCACGCTCGTGTACGACACCCGCGCCCTCCCCGACGAACTCGTTCCGCGCACGTTCAATGACCTCCTGCGCCCAGAGCTGAAGGGGAAGATCGTCCTGCAAGACCCGCGCACGTCGTCCCCGGGGCTATCGTTCCTCCTGTGGACGATCGCCCACTACGGCGAGGACTGGCCAGCGTTCTGGGAGAAGCTCTTGCCGAACGCCCTCACCGTCACCCGCGGGTGGACGGAGTCGTTCGATATGCTCGAGGCAGGTGAGGCCCCGCTGGGGGTCTCCTACTCCACCGATGAGGCGTACGCCCACATCGTGTACGGCGAGCTGGCCTACGGCGTCCTGACGCCGGACGGCGAGGGGTTCCACCAGGTGGAGTACATGGGAATCGTCCGCACCACGCCGAACGCCGACCTCGCCCACGCCCTGCTCGATCTCATCCTCTCTCCAGAGATCCAAGAGCTGATCCCGACCAGCCAGTGGATGTTTCCGGCCAACGCCACGGCGCGGGTTCCCGAGGCGTTCACCGCGTACGCGGTGATCCCCGAGCACCCGGTCTCCCTCGACCTGGACACGGTCGCCGCGAACCTCTCCGCATGGATTCGCACGTGGCAAGAGATTCTCGTCGCGCGCTAGCGGCCCGCGTGGAGGGTGTGCGCCGGGGCTGCACGTCGATAGAGGTCCCGCGTGTGCCCTAGACGGCAAGACGCCCTCCTCACCCCCAGCCTCTCCCCCCCAGAGCGGGAGACGAGAAGGACAGGGGGGCACAGAGCAGGCGGGGCGTGGGCGCTCCTGCCGCTCGCCTTCCTCGGCCTCGCCCTGTTCCTCCCGCTGTGGGAGGTGCTGCGCCTGGGGCTTCAGGCCGATGGTTCCTGGACCGCGGCTCCCCTGCGCTCCGTCCTCGGCGACCCCTACATCCGCCGGCTGCTCCTGTTCACGCTCGAACAGGCCCTCCTCTCCACCGGCCTCAGCCTCGTCCTCGGCTTCCCGTTGGGGTGGCTCCTCACCCGGTACCGCTTCCCCGGCCGGGATGCGCTGCGGGCGATGACGCTGGTTCCGTTCGTCCTCCCCCCGATCACGGTCGCGCTCGGGTTCGTCCTGTTCTTCGGGCACGCCGGGTACCTCAACCGGTTTCTCCAGGCGGCGTTTGGCCTGGCCGAGCCGCCGATCCGCGTCCTGTACACCCTGTGGGGGATCGTGCTTGCCCACGCGTTCTACAACGCGCCGGTGGTCGCCCGGTTTGTGAACGTGGCGTGGGAGGCCCAAGACCCGACGCAGGTCGAGGCGGCGCGCGTCCTCGGCTCGGGCCGGCTGCGGGCATTCTTCACCGTGACCCTGCCCGCGCTCGCTCCGGGGGTCCTGTCCGCGTGTGCCCTTGTGTTCCTTCTCTGCACGCTGTCGTTCGCCATCCCGCTCTCCCTAGGCGGGGCCCGATACGCAACGATCGAGGTCGGGGTCTACAACCTGGCCCGCGTCGACGTGGATCTGGCGCGCGCGGCGGCGCTGGCCCTGGTGGTGCTCGTCGTGTCTCTCGTCCTCACCTACCTCTACGTTCGGGGGGGAGGGCTCTTTCACCCCGTCAGCTCCCGGGAGCGCGAGCAACCCTCGCTCCCGCTCCTCGACCGAAAGCGGCCGGCCCGGCTCCTGTGGCTGGCGTACATCCTTCCCGCGGCCCTCGTCTTCCTCGGCCCGATCGGGGCTGTGATCGCCGACTCGTTTCTCCGTTCCGCGCCGGGGGGCGGTTCGCCCACGCTCCACTGGTACGGGGTCGCCCTGTCCGCGGACACCACGCCGTTCCTGGGGACCTCGCCCCTGGGGAGCATCCTCACCAGCCTCGGGGTAGCCCTGGCCGCCGCAGGCGGCGCGCTGATCCTCGGCCTTGCCATCAGCGCCGCCGTGCGCCGGCTGCGGTCGCGGGTTCTCGAGACCCTGCTCATGGCGCCCCTCGGCGTGTCGTCCGTGGTGCTGGGGCTGGCGCTCCTCCTCGCGTTCCGCCGGCCCCCGTTGAGCTTCCTGCCGCCGGGGCCGTGGCCGCTCGTCGTGGCGCACATCCTGATCGTCTACCCATTCGTCGTCCGGGCGGTCGGCCCGCTGTGGGACTCCCTCGACCCGCGGCTGGTCGAGGCAGCGCGGACCCTCGGCGCGTCGCGGCGCGCCGCGTTCCTGACGGTCGAGCTGCCCCTCCTTCGCTCCGGTCTCCTCGTGGCGGGAGCCCTTGCGTTCGCCCTGTCGCTCGGGGAGATGACCGCGACGGCGATGCTCGCCCGGCCAGGTTTGAGCACCATTCCGCTGGCGATCTACCAGTTCCTGTCGTCGCGGCGGTTTGGCGCCGCGTCCGCGATGGCGACCGTGCTGATGGTGGCCACCGCCCTCGTCGCCTGGGCGTGGGAGAGGACCGGGCGCGGGTTGCTCGGGAGGAGCGGAAGATCGGCGCTGCTAGCGGAATCTCACCCCGGAGACACGGAATCCGCAGAGCGTGTAACGTCGGGCTTCATACCCGACGACACGGCGGTTCGCGGGCTGAAGGCCGTCGCAGACAGGCTGCGACGCTACAGAGAACCGATCCACTCAGAGGGCAGGACCCACAAAGCGTTTCCCTCTCACCGCAGAGCGCCGAGAACAGGGCTGTGACGGATGATGTGTGACGGGATGAAGCATCTGCGGACAACGGATCACGGTCAACGGACAGCGGAACCGCCCCTCCCCTCTTCGGGTCCAGCGGTTGGGCTGTTCAGGCGGTCCCATGCTTGAGGTCCGCAGTCTCACGAAGCGGTTCGGAAGCGTGGTCGCGGTCGAGGACTTCTCCCTCGCCCTACCCGATGGCGAGATCCTGGCCCTCCTCGGCCCATCCGGGTGCGGGAAGACGACCGTCCTGCGGATCGTCGCCGGGCTGGAGCAACCCGACGCCGGCCGGGTACTCCTCGCTGGCCGCGACGCCACCGACCGGCCGCCCGAGAAGCGCGGGGTGGGGCTCGTGTTCCAGAGCTACGCCCTGTTCCCCCACCTCTCCGTCGGGGCGAACGTCGCCTACGGCCTCCGGTTCCGACGGGGAGACCGGAAGAGGCGGGTACGGGAGCTTCTGGAGCTCGTCGGTCTCGCCGGGTACGAGCGGCGGAAGCCGCACCAGCTCTCCGCGGGGCAGCAGCAGCGCGTCGCCCTGGCCCGGGCCATCGCCCCCGAGCCCAGAGTCCTCCTGCTCGACGAGCCGTTGTCCGCGCTCGACGCCGCGTTGCGGAAGGACCTCCGCGCCGAGCTGCGCGCGCTCCTGGGGAAGCTCGGGATGACCGCCCTCTACGTGACCCACGACCAGGAAGAGGCCCTCGCCCTCGCCGACCGCGTGGCGGTGATGCGCGAGGGGAGGCTGGAGCAGGTCGCCCCGCCCGAGGACCTGTACGCCAAGCCGCGCACCCCGTTCGTGGCTTCGTTCCTTGGCCGAGCCAACCTCTGGCCGGGGCGCGTGGCATCCGTGGACGGCGACCGTGCGGTGGTGGAAGTCGCGGGGGAGCGGATCCCCGCCGCTCGCGGGGAGTGCCGAGAAGGCGACGAGGTGTTCCTCTTCTTCCGTCCAGAGTGGGTAGAGGTGGGCGAAGGGCCGTTCACCGCCGAGATCCAGAGCGCCGAGTACCTGGGCGACCGATGGGAACTCCGCGCCCGGTTCCACGGCCTTCCCCTCGTCCTCGTCATGGGCGAAGCCCCCCCGAGGACCACATTCCCGTTCGCAGTCTCAGCCGCTCAGGCGATCCGACGCAAGTAGCCGCGCCTGCTCTCCGACAACGGGCCGCGGCCGCCCCCCCCCGGGGACCGGCGGTGTGTGCGGAGTGGCAGTAGACCAGCGGGTCTAGCCAGGTGAGAGGACTACGAATGAAGGTCTGACCTCCGCGACTAGCGGAACCGTTCTCTCACGTCCTGATTGCTTGACAGGAATGAGATCAAGCTCATGGCGACTCACCCCTTTGCGGCGGAGACCCTGCGCCGCATAGCGGCACTGGAGTTGACCCGGTTTCGTGGACACCGTTAGGCTTGCACGGGAGGTGTTGACGATGCCGAGGACACGGCCGCCGTACCCGCCGGAGTTTC
>DLNB01000062.1:786-17140 GCA_002479455.1 Acetothermia bacterium UBA7521 | reverse complement strand
AACGACCCCGGCAACTGATCGCCAACAAGGCGTACGACTGCGACGAGTTCCGGGCCTGGCTCCGTCGCAAGGGGGTGATCCCCTGCATCCCACCACGGAAGAACCGCACAGGGTGGCGCAAGACCTGGGACGAGGAGTACAAGGAACGGTGGCACATCGAGCGCACGTTCGCCTGGGTCGGGAACTTCCGTCGCCTTCTGGTGCGCTACGAGCGGCTGATCTCCGTGTACGCCGCGTTCTTCACCGTGGCCTGCCTTCTCATCTGCTTGAGGATGGTTGTGAAATAGCTTCTAGGAAGTGCGACTGACAAGGCCTGCCCCGTAATTTGCCGGCTATCCCAAAACAGGAACGTGCTTGCGAGCTCACTCACGCCCCCACGTAGTCGCGCAGGACCAGGACGGAGATTCCTTCCTCTTCTACCCTTTTGAGCCGTGCGTCGTTGGTGAGAAAAGCGGTCGCCCCTTCTTCAAGGGCAGTGGCGAGGAGCAGTGCGTCCGGGGTGCGGAGCTTGTGTACCGCCCGCAACCGCGCCGCCTCCTTGGCGATGGCGACGCTCGGCGGCACGAAGTGCGTGTTGGGAAGGCCCTCCAGGAAGGCCTCACAGATGCGTACCTTGTCATCGGCTCTGTCGGCAAACGGCTTGATGAGGAGCTCGGTCACGGAGATCGTGGAGATCACCGCCGTGAGCGTCCCGCGGGAGAGAGAGGTGAACACGATCTCGGTCAGGAGAGCATAGGGGGGAAGGCCCTCGAGGTGGTAGATGAGCACGGAGGAGTCGAGCCCGACTCGTGCGTGCGTGGCGAGCGCTGCCTTCAGGCTTCCCCGCTTTCCCATGCGCTTCGCTCTCTCTGGAGATACCCCGCGATCTCTTCAGCGGTCTTACCCCACGTTCCCCGGAGGAGCCCCTTCGTCGCTTGGGCGTACTCCTCGGGGCTGGCGAGGATCACCCGGCCTTCCTCCAGGCTTACGAGGAGCCGATCTCCTTCTTCGAGCTTCATGGCGTCGCGGATCTCCTTGGGAAGGACAAGCTGACCCTTCCTCCCGAGCTTGACCGTCTTCGCCCTGGCCATACCGTGTATCATTGGTTAGACTCTAGCGCATGGTTGGACCACCTGCAACGGGTCAGATAGCACCAGTCCCCCGATGCCCGAGTGTGTTGGAAACCAAACAGAGAGGGATGGACGCGTTGTTGGACGTCCACTGATCGCGATCTGTGCTCTTGGGCGGGCGCGGCGGGGCTTCCTGTGATTGGCTCGGATGCTGTTGGGGGAACTTTGGATCCGGTGATCTGCGGTACGCGGGCCTCCGTCTTGCGTGCCGTACACTGACGAGTCAGCGCGCGGATCCCCGCTCTGTGCAATACAACCCCTATAGGCAAGGACTTTCAACGTCAAGGCCCCCGAGAGACCCGTTGCTCGGGATCCGTTGTCTGTCTGCCGGAATCCGGCTTCTCTGCGGCGAACCGACTGTCGTCGGGCATGAAGCCCGCTGCTACGATCGGTATGCAGCCCGGCTGCGACGGCCGTTCTGTACCGAATGAACCGACAGCCGTTCCACTGCACTCCGCGTGGCCGCAGGTCCGCGGGCTATTCTCGCACAGGTGGCTAACGATGATGCAAGACAACGGGTTCGGGGGACATGAGGCGGACGAGGCGCGAGGCGAGCAGGTCGGCGGCGAGGGAGAACGGCCGATCCTGGGCAAACGTTCGAGCGGCCTCGCCCATCCGCGGGAGGTCCTCCCGGTGGTCAACAAGCTCGGTCAAGCCTCCGCACAAGGCCACGGGCTGTGTGGAGACGACCCGCCCGAACTCGGGCCGGACGAGGTCGCGGGCCGAGCGGTGATCGGTGGTGAGGACAGGCAACCCTGCGGCGAGAGCCTCCATGAGCGTCAGCCCGTAGCTCTCGTGCCGGGACGGGAACACGTACATGTCGCTCAGTCGGAAGAACGCGTGCTTCTCCGCGCCGGCCACGTAGCCGGGGAAGTGGACCTCCACCTTGCGCAGGCCCCGGGCGAGCCGGTGCAGGGTGCGCAGGTAGCTTCCCCCGTGCATGTACGCCGCCGCCCCGCAGATGAACACCAGGAGTTCACTGCCCCCGCGTCGCTCCCAGAGTCGCAACGCGCGAAGGAACAGGTCCTGGCCCTTCTCCGGTGAGATCCGGGACAGGGTGAGGAGCACCGGCCTCCCATCGGGGTCGTACCGCTGCTCCAGATCTGCTCGGATCGCCTCGGTCTCGGGATGCTCCGGCTCGGCGTTCGTCCCCCACGGCAGGGCGAGGACGTTCTCCTCGGTTCGCCAGGGGTAGGCACGGCGGAGGATCTCCGCCATCCGTCGGGATGGGACGACGAGGAGCTCGCAGTGCCGGGCGCACGCCTCCTGTTTGCCGAACGCGAGATCTGCCACGTCGGGGAGGATGGGGGCGAGGCGGGCCCGTTCGAGACCGCGCCAGATACGGGCGAGGCTTCGGGCGGGCAGGAGCCCACGAAGGTAGATTTGGGCCACGTAGTCCACCACGTCGACGTGGAAGATCGCCGCCTGGCGGTAGCCCAGGGAGGCGATCTCCGCGAAGTCGCCCGCCTCGGCGATGTCGTTGTGAAGGACGCAGACTTCGGTTGGATCTACGTCGCGGGCGAAGTCCCGCAAGAACTGGGTGACGCCCCGCTCGAACTCCCGGGACAGGCGGGCGTACTGGCGGACGGAAAGGCCGGCGGGATGGCCCTCCCCCCTCGGATTCCACGCTACCTGGCGGTAGGGGATCCCCGGGAGCGGCGGTCTGTCCCCGGATCCAAGGACGAGGAACGGGAACGGCCCTGTCTCCGTCCAACGACGGGCGAGGGCGATCCCCACCGCGGCGCCGCCTCCCAGCGGAACCTTTCGCGGGTCGTAGCCCAGGTGGGCTCCGGTGAAGACGACGTGGGCCATAGGGCAACGCTACCTGCCGGTCGGGAGGAGGGGTATCGGGAGATCGGACGAGGTGGAGCCCGCCCGATCTCAAGCTCCGCCCGGCGCACGGAGTGGTGTCTGACCAACGATCGCGCTGCGGAGCCCCTTCGCTTACGGGGCGTACGGCCGAGCGGAGAGGTTCCGCTGGGACCCCTGTCTTCGCGCGAGCCGGCGCCACATGACGTTACCCCCGAGGATGTAGAGCCAGGTCTTCATCCTCGGCTTGGAGACCAGGGCCGCGGCCCCTGTGGGCACAGGATCTCCCCGGGCGAGGGCCTCGGCGACCTGGGTCATCACCTGTTGCAGAATTTCGCCCGTCATTCCCGTTCCGCCCATCGAGAGACCGCCCGCCCACATCCATCCCATGGCCTCGGTGAACAGGCGGCAGATCTGGAGGGCTGTCGCGTTGTGCGACGCCTCGGGGAACCCGCAGTTGAGGAAGGCCACGAACTGCTTCGGCTCCCCCATGGATCTGTGGTGGCCATGGAGGTGCTCCAGCGCCCCGACGACCGGGGCGGGTAGGCTGTCCACGTACAGGGGCGTCGCGAGGATGACGAGGTCCGTGCTCGCCACTACCTTCAGAAGACCGGCCCGACCCTCCTCCGATCGGAGGGCCGAGAGGAGATGGACCTTCTCCTGGGCCCACCCGCGGTCCTGGAGGGCATCGAGGAGCACCGCCGCCCGGCGGCTCCCCGTGCTCCGGGCAAGGCCCTTCGGGCTTCCCACGAGGAGGACCGCCGTCTTGGCCTCGTTCATGGCTGGATTCCCACCTCTTTCAGGGCACCGCGCACGCGCTGGCGCAGCACGGCGGGTTCCTCATCGGTTCGGACGACCACCGCAGCGTGGGCTGGTGTACACAGGTTGATCGCGTTCCGCTCCACGAGCTGAGCGAACACCGTCTCTGCTTCGGGATCGGATCGGTCAAGGAGGCCAACACCGATCAGGCGGGGATGGCGCCGATAACGGGGCCGGTGGTGGACCTCGCCCCCGACCCGCCGGAAGTAGGGGGACACGAGCGGGATGAGTCGATCCACCGCCTTCTTCAGTGTGGAGGAGTACCCTCCGAACGTCACGGGAGTCAGGAAAACCGCAAGGTCGCTTTGGATCACGGTGCGGGCGGCGTCGCGCCCCGCGTCGGGGATCACGCACTCCCCGGGGATGCGGATCCAACATCCGAAGCACCCTTGGCAGGCGGCGACCTCCAGGTCGCGCAGGGCGATGACTTTTGCGTTGAGACCAGCCTCGCCCGTTGCCTCGATCAGGGAGTCTCTGACCTTGTTTTCGCCCGAGGTCGAGATCCCGTCGAGCACAACGGCGCGGCGGGGAGGGGGCCTCATCGGCCCGCCCGACCCTGGGCCTCGGCGAGGATCCGCTGCGCCTCCTCCGCCCCCGCCCACCCGTAGATCTCCGTATCCTTCGCCTCGAGGGTCTTGTAGACCTGGAAGAAGTGTTCGATCTCGGCGAGGAAGTGTTGCGGGAGGTGGGGAAGATCGGCCACCTCGTCGAACCGGGGATCCACCGTGGGCACAGCGAGGATCTTCTGATCGCGTCCTTTCTCGTCGCGCATGTCCAAGACCCCCACGGGACGCACGGGGACGAGGCACCCGGGGAACGTGGCCTCGTAGGTCACGATGAGCGCGTCGAGGTGATCCCCGTCCTCGGCGAGCGTGCCGACGATGAACCCGTAGTCAGCCGGGTAGTGCAGCGGGGAGTAGAGCACGCGATCGAGCCGCAGCTGCCCCGATGCCTCGTCGTGCTCGTACTTGTTCCGGCTTCCCTTCGGGACTTCGACGAGGGCGATCACCTGTGCCTCGCTCATGGGGAGATCATACCATTGCGAGCCGGTGGCTGGCGATGGACTAGAATCCCTGGGTGACGAACGTGGCGGTCGAGGGCCGCGAGCTCGGGGAGATGCGGGTGATCGTGGACCGGACGTTCCGCGTCCGGCGGGTCACCCTGGGGGTGTTCTGCGCGGTCACGCTGATCGTGTTAGGCGTGCCAGGTTTCCCATTCAACCCTGTGTTCGCGGTCCCGTTCGCGTGGTTCCTCCTGACCCTTCCCTTCCAGTGGCTCCTCCGGCGCCAGCGGACGCTTCGGTCGCTCCAGAACGTGCACGCCGCGTTCCTGGCCCTGGAGAGCGTGCTTGTGAGTTATCTGGTGCACCGGTTGGGAGGGGTGGCCTGGGTGGGGGTGCTGTTCTATTTGTTCACCGTGGTGTACGCGAACTTCTTCCTCCCGCCCCTGGCGGGGTACGTGGTGACGGGGATCGCCCTCCTCGGGTTCGCCCTCGTCGCGATCCTGGAGCTGGCGGGGATTCTCCCGCACTTCCTCCCGTTCCGCGGCGATCTCCCGCCCCACCGCGATCTGGTGCGGGTTGTGGCCACTATCCTCGTGGGTGGGGTCGGGTTCTACGCGGTGCTGGCGTTCACGGTGCGAGCGTTCGCCGGGATGTACGAACGGCGGAGGAGGGCCCTGGCCGAGCTCTCCTCGCGGCTGCTCACGGCCCAGGAAGAGGAGCGGACGAGGATTGCCCGCAAGCTGCACGACGAGCTGGGGCAGACCCTGGCCGCCGCTCGGTGGGCGGTGGCGGGCGGCGACCCGAAAGAGGCGGAGCGGCTCCTCGGCGAGGCGGTGGACGGGATGAGGTCGCTGGCACGGGAGCTGCGCCCTCCGCTCCTCGACGAGCTGGGCCTCACCCCCGCCCTCCGGGCGTTGGCCGACCGGTTTTCCACATCCTCGGGGGTTGCCGCTGAGGTCGAGGGTCCGTCGGGGAGGCTTCCCCCAGAGGTGGAGACGGCCGCGTTCCGCGTGATCCAGGAGGCGCTGGCCAATGTGCAGCGCCACGCCGCGGCGAAGCAGGTTGCGATTCGCATCGAGCGAAGGAGGGGCGGCATCGTTGGCGAAGTGGCTGACAACGGACAGGGATTCGACCCGGAGCGGGCTCGGGACGGGTTGGGCTTGTCCGGGATGAAGGAATGGGTGGGCTTCCTCGGTGGGGACCTCCGTGTGCGTTCCAATCCGGGGAGGGGGACGCATGTCACATTTTCGATCCCGTGCCGTGATTCGCGCCCTGATCGTTGATGACCACCCTCTCGTTCGCGAGGGCCTCGCCCGGCTCCTCGTCGGGCAGGGGATCTCGGTCGTCGGCCTGGCTGCCGATGGAGAGCAGGGGATCCTCCTTGCCCAGGACGAGAAGCCGGACCTTGTCCTGTGGGACCTTGCCATGCCGGGCGGGGGGCTGGACGGCCTGGCCCGGGTGAAGGAGGCTGTGCCCAGCGCGCGCGTCCTCGCCGTCACCGCCTTCGACGACCCGTGGCTGGGGGCAGAGGCGGCTCGCGCCGGAGCTGACGGGTTCCTGTCGAAGGCGTCATCTCCGGATGAGCTACGGGTGGCGATCGAGGACTGCCTCCGCGGCCGCGGGCCATTCCCCCCCCCCGTGCGTCTCTCCCCGCGCGAGGAAGAGGTGTTCCGCCTGCTCGCGACGGGGATCCCCAACCGATCGATCGCCTGTGAGCTAGGGATCTCGGTGAAAACGGTGGAGTCGCATCTCGAAGGGCTGAAGGCCAAGCTGGGTTGCCAGACCACAGCCGAGCTCCGGGCCCGTGCCCTGCAGCGGAGAGGATAGTGCGCTCCCCCGATCGCCCCCGCAGGGGCGCCTCCCGTACGATGGGTTCCGTGAGGACGGTCATTGTGGACGACCACGCTCTCGTTCGAGAGGGGATCGCTCGGATTCTGACCGAGGCCGGGTTCGAGGTGGTGGGCCAGGCGACGTCAGGCCGAGAGGGGTGGCGCGTTGTTCGGGAGTTCTCTCCCGACGTGGCGATCCTCGACGCGGCCCTGCCCGAGCTGTCCGGGGTCGAGCTGTGTCGGCGGCTGCGGCGGCGCGAAGTGGCGGTGGTGATGATCTCGATGTTCGATGACCCGGAGTGGAGAGCCGAGGCGACGCGCGCCGGAGCAGCGGCCTACGTGCTGAAGGGCGATTCTCCCACGGTTCTCGTGGACGCCGTCCGCCGCGCGGCCCGGGGCGAGGTCCTGCTGCCCCCTCCTCTGCCGAACACTTCCCTTCTCACGGCTCGCGAGCGGGAGGTGGTGCAGCTCGTGGCGGAGGGGAAGAAGACGTCGGAGATTGCGCATTTTCTCTCGCGGTCCGTGGCCACGGTTCGGGCCCACAAAGCGTCCGCGATGCGCAAGCTCGGTGCGCATACCACCGCCGCCCTTGTCCGGACAGCGCTAGAACAGGGGTTCGTACGCCTCCCGAGCTACGAGGGGTTCCATGAAAATCCTTGAACGGTACCGAACCGAGATCGTCTCCGCGCTTGAGGCGATCGTGCCCGAGGAGGGGATCCTGAGACAGCTCACCGGTTACCCCCTTGGGCTGGTGGAGGCGGGCGGTGTGTCGGGACCGGGGATTGGCGGAAAACTCCTCCGCCCGTCTTTGGTGTGTTTCGCCTGCGAGGCGTTGGCCGGAGATCTGCCGGAGGCCCTTCCCCTCGCTGCGGCGATCGAGCTTGTTCACACCTTCTCCCTCGTTCACGACGACATCGTGGACGGTGACCGGGTCCGCCGCGGCCGGCCCACGGCGTGGGTGGTGCTGGGCGAACGCCAGGCGATTCACGCCGGGGACGGACTCCTTGCCCTCGCGTTCCACACCGCGGCCCAGGCTGAGATCCTCGGGGGTGGTGCTGCGTGCGCTGTCGCCTCTCTTGCTGCGGCCACGGTGGCGATGGTGGAGGGACAGGCCCGCGACCTCGATCTGGAGGGGAGGCCCGCGGGGACCGAGCTGTACCTGGAGATGGCCCGCGGGAAGACGGGGGCGCTCCTCGGTTCCGCCCTCGAGCTGGGGGCGATCGCCGCCCGCCGCCCCGACCTCTCCCGCGCGCACCGCGCCGTGGGAGAGCTTCTGGGGGTGGCGTTCCAGGTGCGGGACGACTGGCTGGGCCTATGGGGCAAGCCAAGCGAGTTTGGGAAGGAGGTGGGGGCGGACCTCGTACGGGGGAAGCGCTCGTTCCCGATCGCCTGGGCGTTGGAGCGGGATCCGCCCTTCGCTACGCTGCTCCAGGAAGGGAGCCTGGACGAGGCCCGGGCGCGGCTGGCAAAGCTGGGGGCGGACGAGGCGACCGCCGAGCAGTCAGACCGGCTGTTGGCCGAGGTCGAGGAGCGGACGAGAGAACTACCCTGGCCGACCGGGGCGAGGGCGGCGTTCGGGGATCTGTGCCGCGGGCTCGCGACCCGGGTGAAATGAGATGGGCCGCCCCCTGGCGATGACGGTGGAACTGGCTCGGTACCTCCTCCCCCGCCGGAGTTGGCCGCGGAGAGGCCGCCTGTTTCCGATGGTCCTCATGCTTGAGCCCCTCGAGGCGTGTAACCTCCGTTGCGCGGGCTGCGGTCGGGTGCGGGAGTACGCCAGCGTGATGGACCGCCGGATGCCGGTCGAGGAGGCGTTGAATGCGACCCAACTCGCCGGCGCCCCGGTCGTGTCC
This sequence comes from Acetothermia bacterium UBA7521, assembly GCA_002479455.1. Classification (GTDB taxonomy): domain Bacteria; phylum Bipolaricaulota; class Bipolaricaulia; order Bipolaricaulales; family Bipolaricaulaceae; genus Bipolaricaulis. The sequence goes on along the minus strand of DLNB01000062.1, from coordinate 8,718 downwards.
GTCTCCGGCGGGGAGCCGCTCCTCCACCCCCAGATCGAGGCCATCGTCGAGGGACTCGTCGCGCAGGGCCGGTGGGTCTTCCTGTGCACGAACGGCCTCCTCCTCCGGGAATCCCTCCTCCGGTTCCGGCCCCACAAGCGGTTGTGCTTCGTCGTCCACCTCGACGGCACGGCCCGCGTCCACGATGACGTGACGGGCTTGCCCGGCGCGCATGCCGAGGCGGTCGCGGCGATCGCCGTCGCTCGCGCGGGCGGATTCCGCGTGGCGACGAACACGACAGCGTTCCACGGCTCCGATCCCGCGGACCTTCACGAGCTGTTTCGCACCTTGGCCGGCCTGGGGGTGGAGGGGATCATGCTTTCCCCCGGCTACGCCTACGAGCAGGTGCCGGAGCGGGAGCTCTTCCTGCAACGGGAGGAGGCGGTACGTGCGTTCCGGGAGATTCTCGACGGCGGGAAGTTCCCGTTCTACGACAACCCCCTCTTCCTCGACTTTTTGCGGGGGAACGTAACCTACCCCTGCTCGGCGTGGGCGATCCCCACCTACACGGTCCTCGGGTGGCGGGTCCCCTGCTACCTCATCGCCGATCGGCACACGACCGACCTCGAGGAGATCCTCGAACCGGAGCTGTGGGGGCGGTATGGGCCGGGGAACGACCCGCGCTGCGCGGGGTGCATGCTCCACGCCGGGTTCGAGCCGGCGAGCGTGCTCGATGTTCTCAATCACCCGTGGAAGCTCCTCCGGAGGAGACAGTGATCGTCACTGTGGCCGCGCTGAGGACGGAACTCCTCTTCGCCCCACGCCCGCGACTGCGGGTGGGGCTAGGCGCGGGAGCAGGGGGATGGCTTCGGAACCGGCTGAACGGTCGCCGGCCTCAGGGGGCGCTCGTCGTCGGGTTCTCAGGAGCGACGCGGGCCGACCTCGCTGCGGGGTCGGTCGTCCTCGCGGAGGAGGTCCTGTGCGACGGGTCTGGGCCGGTCCCGTTGGATCGCGCGCTGGTCGCGCGCGGGGGGGAGAGGTTGCCGGGCGCGGTGGTGGGAACCGTGACCACCGTGGCGCGGATCGCCGACCCGGCGGGAAAGGCCCGCCTCGGACTGGATGCCCTCGCCGTGGACATGGAATCGGCCCACCTCGCCCGGGAACTCGCCGATCGAGGGATCCCGTTCCTCGTGGTGCGGGTCGTCCTCGACGAGCTGTGGGAGGACGTCCTCGCCTCTCCCCGCGCCCGTTGGGCGGGACGGGCGCTCGCCTGCGCCCGCAGCTTAGGCCGGGCCGCAGCCGCACTGCGGCCGGTCTTGGAGGAACGATGACCCGCGTTGTTCGTGTCGGCGAGGCTGTGATCGGGGGAGGGAGCCCGGTTGTCGTTCAATCCATGACCAACACCGATACCGCCGACGTGCGGGCGACGGTGGACCAGATCCGCCGGCTGCAGGCCGCGGGGTGCGAGCTGGTGCGGGTAGCGGTTCCGGACCTGGCGACAGCTCAGGCAATCCGGGAGATCAAGGGTGAAGTGATGGTCCCCCTCGTCGCTGACATCCACTACGACCACCGGCTGGCCCTCGCTGCCCTCGAAGCGGGCGCGGACAAACTCCGCCTCAACCCGGGGAACATCCGCGACCCGAAGCACATCCAAGAGGTCGCCCGCGCAGCCGGGGACAGGGGCGTGCCGATTCGGGTCGGGGTCAACGCCGGTTCCGTGGACGGGCGGTTCCGCGGCCCACGGGGCGAGATCACGCCCGACGGACTCGTGGAGGCGGCTCTGTGGGAGGTGGAACTCCTCGAGACGGCGGGGTTCCGCGACATCGTGGTCGCGATCAAGGCCCACGACGTTCCCCTCACCGTGGAGGCGAACCGCCTCCTCTGCCAGGAGGGGAACTGGCCGATCCACCTCGGGATCACCGAAGCGGGGACGGAGTGGGAGGGGGCAATCCGCTCTGCGGTGGGGATCGGGATCCTCCTCGCCGCGGGGATCGGGGACACGTTGCGCGTATCCCTCGCCGGGGATCCGGTGCGGGAGGTGGAGGCGGCCTGGGAGATCCTCGCCGCGCTTGGGCTCCGGCAGCGGGGTCCGTCGTACGTCGTCTGCCCAACCTGTGGTCGAACGGGGATCGACGTCCCGGGAATCGCGGCAGAGGTGAAGCGTCGTCTCTCCCCGATCGTGCAGTCGCTCTCGATCGCGATTATGGGTTGCCCGGTGAACGGGCTTGGCGAGGCGGAGCGGGCCGACTTCGCTGTGGTAGGCGGGAAGGGGTTCGGGACGCTCTACGCCCACGGGAAGGTCGTCCGTCCCAAGGTGGCGGAAGAACAGGTCGCGGCGGAGTTCGTGGCCCTCGTGCGACAGGAGGTGGGAGAGCATGCGTGACCGAGACGTTCTGCAGGCTGCTTCATGCGCAACCCCACCCGTCACCCGTCACCCGTCACCGGTCACCGACCTCAACCGGGCGATCGAGCGCGCGGTGAACTGGCTCTTCCGGCACCAGTACCCCGACGGCTACTGGTGGGGCGAGCTGGAGAGCAACGCGACGATCACCGCCGAACACGTGTTCGTCACCCACATCCTCGGGGTCGGGTCTCAGGAGCTGTGGGAGAAGATCGCCCGCTACCTCCTCTCCCAGCAGAGAGAGGATGGGACGTGGGCAAACGGGTACGGAGCGCCAGGAGACCTCTCCACGACGATCGAGGCCTACCTCGCCCTGAAGATGGCCGGGGTGAACCCCGATTCCCAGCCGATGGCCCAGGCGCGGGAGTGGATCCTCGCGCGTGGCGGCGTGGAGAAGGGCCGCGTGTTCACGAAGATCTGGCTGGCGCTTCTCGGCGAATGGCCGTGGGAGGCCACTCCGGTGCTCCCGCCCGAGCTCGTTCTCCTTCCCAAGTGGTTCCCGGTGAACCTCTACGCCTTCGGCTCCTGGGCGCGCGGGACGATCGTCCCCCTTACCATCCTCCGGGCTTTGAAGCCCATCCACCCCATTCCCGAACGGGCGAGGATCGATGATCTGTTCCCCCGCGGACGGGAGAACACCGATCCCCGCCTCCCCCGCAAGACGGGGTTTTGGGGAGGGTTCTTCTTCACCGTCGACCGCGCCCTCAGGATCTACGAGCGCAGACCCCTCCGTTTCCTGCGCCGCCGGGTCCTGAAGGTGGCGGAGGAGTGGATCCTCGAGCGGCAGGAGGCCGACGGGTGCTGGGGTGGGATCCAGCCGCCGTGGGTGTACTCCTTGATCGCCCTCCGCGCCCTCGGTCACGCCCTGGCCAGCCCGCCCGTCGCGCGGGGGATCGCCGGTTTCTCCCGCTACGCGATCGAGGACGAGGGCACGTTCCGGCTGCAGTCGTGCATCTCCCCGGTGTGGGACACGGGGTTGGCGATGATGGCCCTGCAAGATGCAGGATTGCCTGCGGACCACCCTGCCCGGGTCCGGGCGGGGTCTTGGCTCCTCGGGGAGCAGATCTTCGTGGGCGGAGACTGGCAGGCCCGCTGCCGAGCCCGTCCCGGGGGATGGGCGTTCGAGTTCGATAACGACGTGTACCCGGACACGGACGACACATCGGTGGTGCTGATGGCCCTCCACGGGACCGCGCTTCCGGAGGGGGACAAGGGGTTCGCCCGCCAGCGAGGGGTGGAGTGGCTCCTCGGCATGCAGTCCCGGAACGGCGGGTGGGGCGCGTTCGATCGGAACAACACGAAGACCTTCCTCCGCCAGATCCCGTTCGCTGACTTCGGGGAACTCCTCGATCCCCCGTCGGCCGATGTGACCGCGCATATCGTGGAGTTCCTGGGGCGCCTCGGTTACCGTCCCGGCTTTCGCCCTCTGGATCGGGCCCTTCGCTATTTGTGGAAGGAACAGGAGGGGGACGGGTCGTGGTACGGCCGGTGGGGGGTGAACCACGTCTATGGGACCGGAGCCGTGCTCCCCGCCCTCGCCGCCTGCGGGTGGGACATGGCCGACCCGCGGGTGCGAAAGGCGGTACAGTTCGTCGTCTCCCGCCAGAACGAGGACGGGGGGTGGGGAGAGGACATCGCATCCTACCACCGGGTCGAGCTGCGGGGACGGGGACCGTCCACCCCTTCCCAAACGGCATGGGCCCTGTTGGCCCTCCTCGCCGCGGGTGAGGGGGAGGGCGAGGCCGTCCAGCGGGGGGTCGCGTTCCTGGTTCGGATACAGCGCGAGGACGGGACGTGGGACGAGCCCCACTTCACGGGAACAGGCTTCCCCACGGACTTCATGATTCGCTACCACCTCTACCGACACGTGTTCCCGCTCATGGCCCTCGGCCGGGCCCGGGAGGCGGCCCGATGATCGCGATCGAGCTCGCCCGCGTGTACGGGTTCTGTCCTGGGGTGCGGCGGGCGGTGGAGATGGTGGAGGAGCACCTCCGGGAGCGGGGGCCACTCGCCACTCTGGGGGCGATCGTCCACAACGCGCGGGTCGTGGACCGCCTCGCCTCCGGCGGTGCTCAGGGGGTGCGGTCGTTGGACGAGGTGAGCGCCCCAGCTGTGGCCATCACCGCCCACGGGGCGGGGCCGGAGGTGGTCAAGGAGATCCGCCGGCGGGGTCTGGGCCTCGTGGACACGACCTGTCCGATCGTGAAGCGGGCCCAAGAGGCGGCTCACCGGCTGAGCGAGGCTGGGTTCACCGTCCTTATCTACGGCGAGACGGCGCACCCCGAGGTCCAGGGGCTCCTGGCGTGGACAGGGGGAAAGGGGCACGCCACCCTCGTTCCAACGGACGCCTCCCTACCGAAGGGTGGATGCTTGGCGATCGTCTCCCAGACGACGAAGGAGCGTGATGCGTTCTGGGAGTTCGTCCAGGCCGTGGTGGGCCAGGGCCAGGGCGTGCTCCGGGAGCTGCAGGTCGTGGACACGACGTGTCCAGAGACGGGGCGCCGTTACCGAGCGGCCCAGGAGCTGGCGCGGCGGGTGGAGGTGATCTTTGTGGTCGGTTCCCGGAACTCGGCCAACACCCGCCGTCTGGCGGAAGTCGTCCGCGCCACAGGCGTGCGAACCCACTTCATTGAATCGGAGGATGAGATCGTTTTGGACTGGCTTGCAGAAATGTCTCGGGTCGGGGTCACCGCCGGGGCCTCCACCCCCGATGAGGCGGTCCAGGCCGTGATCAGGCGCCTGCGCGAATTGGGAGGGGACCGATGAACCCGACCTACGCCGGCCCTGTGTTGCGGCGGATGACGTGCACCGTGCCCACGGAACGGGCGCCTCAGTTCATCGACATCACCGACCCAGTACAGCGGCTCGTCCGCGAGAGCGGCGTTCGGGATGGGATCGCCGTTGTGTTCTGCCGTCATACCACGGCTGCAATCCGGGTGAACGAGAACGAACCGCTTCTCATTGCGGACATGGAAGAGTTTCTGAAGCGGGTTGCCCCGCGCGACCTCTACTACCGCCACAACGACTTCGCCATCCGCACCCACAACATGACGCCCGACGAGTGTCCCAACGCTCACGCCCATTGCCAGCACCTTCTCTTGGGGTCGAGCGAGGCGATCCCGATCGAGGACGGGCGGCTCGTGCTCGGGCGCTGGCAGCGGGTGTTCTTGATCGAACTGGACCGTCCTCGGGAGCGGGAGATCACGGTTCAGGCGTTCGGTCATGGGTGAGGGCGCGCTGCACCCGTTTGCTGCGATCCCGCCGGGGGAGCGCGTGCTTCTCCTCCCGCACTGCCTCCGGCCGAGCCAGACCTGCCCCGGACGCCCGTCGCGGGAGGGGTTTCAATGCCCTGTCGGCTGCGAAGAGGCTTGCCCAATTCGCACCCTCCGCGAGGAAGCGGCGCGGCTAGGGTACAAAGGGGTCTGTATTGCCCCTGGTGGGGCGCTCGCGTTGCGTTTCGTTCGCGAGGTAGAGCCCCGAGCCGTGGTCGCCGTCGCCTGCGCCAGAGAGCTTCAGGAAGGGGAGGAGGCGGTCGCTGGTCTCGGCCCGTCGCGCCCCCTCATCACGGTCGTCCCCCTGTCGCGCGACGGGTGCGTGGACACGGAGGTCAATGTCGATCAGGCGCTCGCTCTCCTCCGCGTCGGGACGGACGTCGGTTGACGTACCCGTTCTCCTCGAACCACGCCACCGCCCGGCGCAGGGCCTCCCTTGCCGAGGTTTGAGGCAGTCCGAGATCGCGCACGGCCTTGCTGGGATCGTAGAACATCCGGTGGTAGGCCATCCGTGCTGTATCCGGGGTCAACCGGGGAACGGTCCCCGTCACCGTGCTCCATGCCGCATTGAGGTGGGCGAGAGGGATGAGGGGAGCCGCGGGGAGGCGCACCCGCGGGGCCGGGCGACCGCTCACCTCGCTGAGAAGGCCCAGGAACTCGCGCATCGAGAGGTTCTCCCCGCCGAGGATGTAGACCTCCCCCGGTCGCCCTTTCTCTGCGGCGAGGATGTGGCCCCGCGCTACGTCCTCCACCGACACCACGTTCATCCCCGTGTCCACGTAGGCTGGTAGCCTTCGGTTGAGGAAGTCCACGATGACCTGGCCGGTGGGGGTCGGCTTGCGGTCGTACGGGCCGACCGGGAAGCTCGGGTTCACGATGACCACGGGCAATCCCCGCTGGGCGGACGCCAGGGCGAGTTCCTGGGCGAGGAACTTGCTCCTCTTGTAATCCCCGATGAGGGTGGCTGAGGTAGCTGGGACCATCTCGTCTGCAGGACGGCCATCTTCATGCAGGCCGAGGGCGGCCACCGAACTCGTGACCACCACGCGCTCTACCCCCATCGTCCACGCCGCCTGGAGGACGTGGCGGGTTCCCTCCACGTTGACCTCGTAGACCCGCCGCCGGGGGCGAGTCCACAACGCGTACAGAGCGGCGACGTGAAACACGTGGCTGCAGCCGGAGACCGCGTTTCGCACCGACGCGAGATCCCGCACGTCGCCTTCTGCCCACTCGACGCCGAGGCCATCCAGATTCCTCCGATCTGTGCCTGGACGGGCCAGAACCCTCACCCTGTACTTCCTCTCCAGAAGGGCGCGCACGACGTTCGCTCCGATGAACCCCGTCCCACCGGTTACCAGTGCCCGCATCGCCTGCTATTCTGCTGCGTTCGGGCCGTGGCGTCATCCAGGAACCGCTCAAGGGGGAGGTCTCCTCGGTGTGTTGCACCACATTCCACTGGGGAAAAACGTGTGGACAGAAGCGCGTCCCATGAGGCCCCGCGAAACGGGTTCGCTGCCCCATGTCTCGGACATCTGTCCCCAGCCCCTCGGACATGTGGCCCAGAGTTTTCCACAGATCGAGCGCCTTGACCAGTCTCCCCCCCTCCGCTATACTGCCCCTGCCCGCAAGGGCACATCTGCGGGAAGTCTGGTCTTTGACAAGTGGACAGGGAGAGACGGGAAGCCTATCGGAAACCCTTGAAGCTAAATTGAGAGGGTATGATCCCGGCTCAGGGTGAACGCTAGCGGCGCGCCTAACACATGCAAGTCGAGCGATCGGCTTGCCAAAGCCGCAAGGCCGAGGCAAGTACGGAGCGGCAAACGGGTGAGTAACACGTGGCCAACCTGCCTCCGCGACGGGCATAACCCTCCGAAAGGAGGGCTAATACCCGATGGCCTTCTTGGGGCTCAAGCTCTGGGAAGTAAAGGCACTTCGGTGCCGCGCGGTGAGGGGGCTGCGGCCCATCAGCTAGTTGGTGAGGTAATGGCCCACCAAGGCAACGACGGGTAGGGGGCCTGAGAGGGTGGCCCCCCACATGGGGACTGAGACACGGCTCCGACTCCTACGGGAGGCAGCAGTGGGGAATCTTGGGCAATGGGCGAAAGCCTGACCCAGCGACGCCGCGTGCGGGACGAAGCCCTTCGGGGTGTAAACCGCTTTTCTAGGGGAAGAATAAGGCGCGGAGGGAATGCCTCGCCGATGACGGTACCCTAGGAATAAGCCACGGCTAACTACGTGCCAGCAGCCGCGGTAATACGTAGGGGGCAAGCGTTATCCGGA
>DLNB01000062.1:416-617 GCA_002479455.1 Acetothermia bacterium UBA7521 | reverse complement strand
GCGTAAAGGGCGCGTAGGCGGTTTGGCAAGTCGTCTGTGAAAGCCCCCGGCTCAACTGGGGGAGGTCGGACGAAACTGCCAGGCTGGAGGACGGCAGAGGAAGGTGGAACGACCGGAGTAGCGGTGAAATGCGTAGATACCGGTCGGTATCCCGATGGCGAAGGCAACCTTCTGGGTCGTTCCTGACGCTGAGGCGCGAAA
>DLNB01000062.1:0-136 GCA_002479455.1 Acetothermia bacterium UBA7521 | reverse complement strand
GTGGAGCATGTGGTTCAATTCGATGCAAACCGAAGAACCTTACCCGGGTTTGACATGCTGGTGGTACTGACCCGAAAGGGAAGGGACCCAGGGCCTTCGGGCGCTTGGGAACCAGCACAGGTGCTGCATGGCTGTC
>DLNB01000040.1:791-23502 GCA_002479455.1 Acetothermia bacterium UBA7521 | reverse complement strand
CTTCACCCCACCGGATCTACACCACGTCCTGGGACTCTACCGTGGGAGAGTTGCGCGGTGTGGGAAAGCTCACGTTTTGCTACAGTTACTGAGGCATGGAAGGAGTGGAACTCCGGAAGGCACTGGAGGAGGCGCGCCCCCTCGTGGGAGCGCGCCTGTCGAAGGTCCACCAAGTGGGCGAGGTGTTCCTCTTTCGGTTCTACAGCCCGAGCGGGGCAGTGGCCCTCGACCCGGGCGGGAAGGCGTTCCACCGCACGGCCCTCCGCCCTCTGACACCCCCTTCCCCGCCACCGTTCTGCGTTCTTCTGCGCAGCCTCACCGGGCAGCCTTTGCTTTCGCTCGATCAGGCCGGGCTGGACCGGGTCGTGCGGCTGCGGTTCCCGGAGGCCGACCTCGTGCTCGACCTCCGGCCGCGCCAGGGTGACCTGTTCTTCCTCCACCGGGACGACCGAGTGGTCTCGTTCCGCGACGGAGAGCTCCGACCCGTGGATTTCGCCGTCCCCGATGACCCAGCCGCCGGCCTGGGACCGAACCTCCGCCAGGCCGCCACGGCCCGCTGGGGGCGCCCTCCCTTCGCAGAGGAGCTGGACTCCTTCGCCGCCGAACTCCTTGCTCATTCACCGGCGGGGTACCTCTACGAGACGCGCGACGGAAGCACGGCGAGCTTCTTCCTCCGACCGGATCTCGGGGATCCACGGATCACCTTCGCTGCGTTCTGGCAGGTCCTGGATCTTCAGCTCGAGCGGCGCCTGGGCGCGGGAGCCGTTCGCGATCAGATCGCCCAGCTCGGGCGGACCCTTGCCCGGCGCGAGCGGGCGCTCGCCGCGCTAAGCGCAGCAGAGACCGAGGCCAGAGGATGGCCTGAATTCCAGGCTCAGGCGGACCTCATCCTCACCCGGATTGCGGACATCCCGCGGGGCGCCTCAGAGGCCGTCGTGGAGGGGTTCGATGGCGCTCCCACGCGGATCGCGCTGAATCCTGCTCTTCCGCCTGCTGCTCAAGCGAGCGCGCTCTACGTGAAAGCCAAGAAGCTGCGGCGGCGCCTGGAGGGGGCGTCGGCCCGGCGGCAGGTGTTGGAGGAGGGGATCGGGCGGCTCCGCGAGCTCCGGGATCTCCTCTCTCGCCAGCCGGACGTGGCGCCCTACCTCGAGGGCGAGGCGGAAGCCCTTGCCCCTTCACCCAGGAAGGCTGAGGCTGCAACCCGGTCAAGACCTCGCGAAACGGTGGTCGAGGGGTTCACGATCCTCGTCGGACGATCGGGCTCGGAGAATGACCGCCTCGTCCGCCTCGCCCGCCCCGATGACGTGTGGCTCCACGCCCGCGGGGCGCCCGGGGCGCATGTCGTCATCCGCACCGATGGACGGCCTGTGCCCAACGGGGTTCTGCAGAAAGCAGCAGAGCTGGCGGCGTGGCACTCGCGGGCGCGGGGTGAGCGCAAGGTCGCCGTCAGCTACACTGAAGCCCGCTATGTGCGAAAACCCAAAGGAGCACCGCCCGGTACGGTGACCCTGCTTCGAGAGCAGGTCATCGTCGTTCCGGGAAACAGCGGCCTGTGACTGAACTCATCTACGGGCTGATGGCGGTGGGGGCGCTCTTCGTGTGCGTGATTCCGCACGAGGTCGCCCACGGCTACGTGGCGTGGCGGCTCGGAGATCCCACGGCCAAGGCTGCCGGCCGCCTCACGCTGAACCCGATCAAGCACCTTGACCCGATCGGTTCGATCGTCCTGCCGCTCGGTCTGCTACTCCTGCGGCGGTTCACCGGGTTTCCGATCGTGTTCGGGTGGGCGAAGCCGATCCCCGTGAACCCGTACTACTTCCGCGACACGTGGGGCGGCATGCTCTACGTGAGCCTCGCCGGTCCGTTCACGAACGTGTTGATGGCCCTCCTCGCCACAGCCATCGGTCACGGGCTGATCGCCCTCGGCGTGACGAACGCTTATGTGCTGGCGTTCATGGCGCTGATCGTTCTTCTCTCTCTGCTGCTCGCGCTGTTCAACCTCCTTCCCGTTCCGCCCCTCGACGGGTCGAAGATCCTCGCCTATTTCCTCCCCGTGCGGTGGCGGGTTGCTTTGCTGCGCTGGGAGCAATACGGGTTCGTGATCATCTTTGCCCTCCTCTTGCTGGGGGGGCTGCAGATGGTGTTCCAGGGCGCGGAGTCGATCGCGTTCCGCCTGGTGGGCATTCGCTGGGCCCTCCTGTCTCGACTGTGGGGTTAGGCGGCTATAATCCCCGCACTGTGAACGAGAACGCATTCCATATCGAGCGTGACGGATGCGAGGTCACGCTCCAGATCGACGTACCGACCGCGGCGATCCAGAAGAAGGAGGAGGAACTCCTCGTCGTGGCGCGGGCCAAGCTCAAGGTGCCTGGATTCCGCTCGGGGAAGGCCCCCGAGCACCTCGTCCTGCGCTACTACGGCGAGGATGAGTTCGCCCAAGATCTCAGGGACGACCTGGTGCGAGAATGGCTCTCTCGGGCTCTGGACGAGCTGGATCTCCACCCTGTGACCACCCCTACCGTGGAAACGACGGCGTTCGCCCGAGGCGACCGCCTCGCCTTTCAGGCCAAGTTCGCGGTGCTCCCCGAAGTGACGATCCCCGACGAGATCGCGGTGGACGTCCCGGAGCCACCGCCGGCCGAGGTCACGGACGACGAGGTCGCGGGCGTGCTCGCGGGGTTGCGCCGGGATGCCGCGGTGCTCGAACCGAAAGGGAGCCCGGCCGAAGAGGGCGATGTGGTCCGCCTGCAGCGCGCTGATCGCGACTGGGAGGGCGAGGCCACGGCATCCCGCCCGATCGGGAAGCAGCTCCTCAACGCTCAGGCTACGCAGAAGCTCACGCTGGTTGACGAAGACGGCCACTCCGAAGTGTTCTCCGTGACCGGCGTGTACCGAGTCCTCCTTCCCACCGAGGACGAAGCGGCCCAGCATTACGGCCACGCCTCATGGGAGGCGTTCGAGTCGGTCGTGCGCGCGGAGCTGGCCCGGGTTGCGGAAGGGAGACGCCTACGGATGTGGCGCTTGGCAGCGCTCGACGCAGTTTCCGAGTGGGTGCAGGTCGAAGTCCCGTCCTCCCTTGTTGCTGACGTCGTCGCCGAGGAGTGGAAAGAGGTGCGACTTCCCCCCGACCAGAAGCCGCAGTTTGAGGAGGCGGTGCGCCGCAGGCTGCGCCGAGAGATCCTCGCCCAGCGCCTGGCCGAGGCGAGGGATCTCCGGCCCGATGAGGACGAGGTCAAGCGGCGGGTCGAGGGACAGGGTCGGGACGAGAGCGTTGTGCGGGCCGCGCTCGTCCTGGAGCAGGCCGCGGATTGGATCATCGCCGCAACGAGGAGGAAGGAATGAACCCGGAGGATGGGATGAAGATGCAGCGGTTCACCGAGCAGGAACGCCTGATGTCCTACTACGACCAGGTCCTGGGCCGGCTGTTCGCCGACCGGATCATCTTCCTGGCAGGGACAATCGTGACAGGGGCGCCGGGACGGGTCATGCAGTACGTGGGTGCGGAATGGATCGTGTCCCAGCTCCTCAGCCTTGAGGCTGAAGACGCGGAGAAAGACATCCAGCTGTATATCAACAGCCCGGGCGGCGACGTGTCGGCCGCGCTGGCGATCTACGACACGATGCAGACCACGAAGTGCGCAGTCCGCACGATCTGCGTGGGCGTGGCCGCCTCGGCCGCGGCACTCATCCTCGCCGGCGGGGCCAAGGGGAAGCGGTTCTCCTTGCCCAACTCGAAGATCCTCATCCACCAGCCGTGGGTGTCCGGCGTGGGAGGGCAAGCCGTCGACCTGAAGATCTACGCCGACGAGATCATGAAGACCCGCGACCGGGTGAACGAGATCCTCGCCAAACACACCGGCCAGCCCAAGGAACGCATCGAGAAGGACACCGACCGCGACTACTGGATGAGCGCCGACGAGGCCAAGGCCTACGGGATCGTCGACGAGATCATCCAGCCCCGCCGGTAGCCAGGAGGCGGCCCCGGACAACGGACTCCGGACACCGGCCTACGGACAACGGACTGCTGACCCCGGATCACGGTTCTGTCGAGAACTCCCAGGCGCACCACGCCTCCGCCGGCTTGTCCAGCGGGCAGCCGAGGCACTGCGTCTGGATGCGCGGGTCGACCGCGTGGGCGAACGTGCCGTACTCGACGAGCCCGACGCTCCGGCACGGGAAAGGCGGGCGGCCGTCGCGGTTCCGCGCCTCGTGGACGCGGCACGTATTCACCTGTAGGAGGAGCGTCCCCCTGTCCGTCCAGCGGATCTCCTGTTCGTTGATCCGCGCGTAGAGCCGGTACTGCAGGGCCTCCGCCAGCGCGGGAAGACCGCCGCCCGAGGCGATCTCCCGCCGCCTGAGGATTCGTCGCGCTTCGATCGGAGAGAACCTCTCCCACACCGCACGGTCGAGCGCGATCGCCGCCTCCAGGCCGAACCGCTCCTCCACGGCCAGGAACCACAGTCCGTCCATGGCGAGCCAGTTCTTGGCCCCGTCCTCGATCAGGCTGATCAGTTCCTCGGGAGACAACTCTTCCAGCGGGGACCGGTCGGGCATCGTGCTCACCAACCTTCCCGCTGAAGGAGGAGCGCAAGGTTCGGCCGAGCGCGGGCGCGCTCTTGAGCCTCTATCCACCGCGCCGACAGGTCGAGTTGTTCGAGGTCGCTTCCGACCCGAACGTAGGTCGGGATCGCGTGCAGCGGAACTTCGGTTTCGATGGTCGTCGGCCCGCGTACCGTGTCACCGGTCCACAGGTTGCGCCACGTTCCGGGCGGGATGTGGACAGCGACGGACCGTGCCCCGGATTTCCACACTGGGCGCACGAGGAGGTCCGGCCCGTAGAGGTACGTCTCCCACACGTCCACATACTCCGTCTGCTCGGGGTAGACGAAAACGAGCGGCCGCGCGATCGGCGTTCCCCGCTCGTGGGCCTCCACCGCTTGGGCGTAGCTGTAGGCACGGAGGTCATCGTGGAGCCGGGCGTAGAGGATCCAGATCGCCACCAGTTCCTCGTCGTAGGCGGGCGCGAACCGGTAGCCGCTCGCGTCCACCCGGGCGCGAACCCCGTCCGGGGCCCAGCTCCACGGGGCGAGGTTCGCCGTCGGCCCGACCTCCATCAGCGGACAGAACGCGGAGAAGCCAAGCCAGCGCGCGAGGACTTCCCGCGACGGCCGGCCCGTGTACCCGCCGGTGTCCGAGCCCCAGATCGGGAAGTTCATCGCCGCGGCCCGTTGGAGGGCGATCATCGAGTTCCGCAGGCCCCACTCGCTCGACGCCGGATCCCCTCCCCACGCCACGGCGTAGGATGACGAGCCTGCCCACCCCGCCCGGACGAAGAGGAGGGAATCCTCCGGTGAGGGAAGCGCCCCCTGGGCGGCCTGAGCGAACCAGAGGGGGTACGCGTTGTGGCCCTCCCGGTAGCTTGTTCCGTCGGCGTAGACGCCGGCGAAGAGGAGCCCGTCGGGGACGTCCTCGTCGCCCCGATCCAGCTTGAACCCGGCGATCCCCAGGTCGAGGAGGGGACTCACGAGCTGCTGCCACCACGCCGTCGCCTCGGGCGAGGTGAAGTCGAGGAGCGCCGCCCGCGGTGGATAGGGAATTCGACTCCGCACGTGATGGCCCAGCCGCACTGCCTCGGCACGCAGCGCGTCGAGCACCCACGGCCCGAGCCACAGGATCGGCTGTACCCCCCGTTCCCTAAGCCAGACGATCAGCTCCGGAGCGTTGGGGAACCGTTCGGGATCGAACGCGAGGTCCGCGTACCCCAGCGTGCCGTCCGCCCACGGCCGATCGAGAACGTAGACGGAGCAAGGGATACCGAGGGCATCCATCATCAGGATGTCCTCGACGACCATCGAATTGAACAGGCACGTGTTCGGCGTCCCGTCGTAGAACGCGGGCAGATTCCACACCTCATCCCGCCACCGCCATGGGCCGAACGCCCACTCCGGGGGGAGGACGGTCGTACCCACGGTTCGGCTGTACCGCTCCACGACCTCGACCGGCGTCTCCCCGCCGAAGATACGGAACACGAGCTCCGGCCCCTCGTACTCGATCGTGACCTGGGTGGGCGTGGCGCGTCCCAGCCCGTCGCGGCCGAACCGGTAGATCCCCGGCCAGGAGCTCTCGACGTAGATCCCCCATCCACGCGAAGAGACGAAGAACGGGCTGTACAAGGCGTGGGTGGGGAGGACGTACAGCCAGACTTCTTGCCCGCGCAGGTTGAACCCCGCGCCGCGCGGCGGAAAGAACTCGTGCAGGATCCCCTGAACCGGCCGCTCGGTGAGCCCGTAGAAACCCTCGTCCGCGGTTACCTCAAGGGTGACCCCCAGCCGCTCCCACCGAGCCTTGCCCTCAACGGAGAACCGGACCTGGAACGCTCCTTCTTCGACCGACCTCAGATCCACGCGCGCCGTGCGGCCGTCGGAGGTGCGGTAGGTCAATCGGGTCCCGTCTTCATCTTCGACCGCGTGGGGCCCGCCCACGAGGTGCACGCGGCCTGCCCAACCGTTCAGATACAGCGCCGACCGATCCCCGTTCGTGAGAGCCGCTACCGCCTCCCCATCGTGCGAGAAGGACGCTGTGAACGGGGCGTGGCGAACCGAGACACTGAGGTTCTGTCCACTCGCCACGACCCCGAGGGCAACAAGCAGAACGGTCCCCCATCTTCCTCTCACGCTCCACCTCATGGGTTCGGAGCGTCGCCGGTGGGGAGACCGGTGTCAACCCGCCGCGGCGTCGCTCCCACGCGTCGGCTACAATCCTATCTCCAGGGAGAACAGGTGAAAGGGGCGCGGCAAGGCGATGAGCAACGGATCGTAGGCGCAGCTGTCCCTCGCCCTGACGCAGAGGCCAAGGTTCGCGGTGAGGCAAGGTACGCCGACGACCTCGCGTTCGCGGGGATGGTCCATCTGAAGGCGATCCGCTCCGAGCGTCCCCACGCCCGGATCGCAGGTCTCGATCTCACGCAAGCAGAGTCCGCGCACGGCGCGGTGGGGACGATTACGGCATCGGACATCCCCGGGGAGAATACCGTCCCGATCATCTACCGCGACATGCCGGTTCTCGCCGATGGGCTGGTCCGCTACGTGGGCGAACCGATTGCCCTCGTGGCGGCGGAGACGCGCGCAGCAGCGGAAGACGCGGCAGCGCGGGCGCGGGTCGCGTACGAGGACCTGCCCGCCGTATTCGACCCCCGGCAAGCGCGTGCCGCCGACGCCCCCCGGGTTGCCCTCCCGCATGCGGCGGAAGAGGGCAACGTGTTCAATCACATGGTGATTCGCAAGGGCGACATCGCCGAGGGATTCGCCCAGGCCGACGTGATCGTGGAGGGCGACTACGAGGTCGGGTACCAAGAGCACGCCTACCTCGAACCGCAGGGGGTGATCGCCGTCCCCGAGGACGGGGGGATGACGGTGTACGGGACGCTCCAGTGCCCGTTCTACGTTCAGAACGCGGTCGCCAACGTCCTCGGTCTCCCGATGGCCAAGGTGCGGATCGTCCAGACCGCCACGGGCGGCGGGTTCGGCGGCAAGGAGGATGTGCCAAGCCACCTCGCGGCGATGGCCGCGGTTGCTGCGTGGAAGCTTCGCCGGCCGGCGAAGCTCGTCCTAGATCGGGCAGAGGACATCGCCACCACCTCCAAACGCCATCCGGGGATCATCCGCTACCGCACGGGGGCGAAGCGAAACGGGACCCTGACCGCGGTGGAGGTCGAGTTCCACTACAACGCGGGCGCGTACCAAACCCTGTCGAGCGCTGTCCTGTGGCGGGGGCTGGTCCACGCCCCGGGTCCGTATCGAATCCCCCACGTGAAGGTGGATGCTTACTCCGTGGCCACACACACGGTTCCCTGCGGGGCGTTTCGCGGCTTCGGATCTCCCCAGGTCATCTTTGCCCACGAGTCGCAGATGGACGAGCTCGCGCGGAAGCTGGGCATAGATCCGTTTGAGCTCCGTCAGCGGAACGCCCTCCGCGAGGGCGACGCCACGTGCACCGACCAGGTCCTATCGGAGTCGGTGGGGCTTGAGGCGTGCATCGAGAAGGCGCGGGACCTCTGCCGGTGGGAGGACAGGCAGAGAGAGGTCGCCCAGTTCAACAAGAGGGAGCGGTTCAAACGCCGCGGCCTGGGCGTGTCCACCGTGTTGTATGGGGTGGGGATGGGGGCCAAGGCCCCGCTCCTTGAGAAGGCGGGGGCCTACCTCAAGCTGGAGGCGGATGGGTCGCTGAGCCTCGCCGTGGGCACAACGGAGATGGGGCAGGGAGCAACTACCGTGCTGTCCCAGATCGCAGCGGAGGGGCTCGGGCTCCCGGTGGGGCTGGTCCAAGTGGCCCCGGTGGACTCGTCGCGCGTGCCCGATTCCGGCCCCACTGTCGCCTCCCGGACGACGACCGTCCAGGGGATGGCCGTTCTCGACGCAGCCAAGAAGCTTCGGACCAAGATTGAGGACGCCGTCCGGAACATGTTCGCCTGCCCGGAGTTTACCGTCGAGGGCCGCCTGTTCTGCATCCCTGGCGATCCGCCGCGCGAGGTGGACATTTCGGAGATCGCGCGGTGGATGTGGGTCCACAACTGGGACATGGGGGTCACGGGCTGGGTGGAAGGACGGCCGGTGGACTGGGACGCCGCGACCGGGATGGGCAATGCGTACTTCGTTTACGCCTACGCGTGCCACGTCGCCCTGGTGGAGGTAGATCTCCTCACTGGGGAGACCCACGTCGAGGGGTTCTGGGCCGGCCACGACTCGGGGAAGATCGTAAATCCGGCCACCTCCCGCGGCCAGGTGATCGGCGGCGTCGCCCAGGGAATCGGATACGCCCTCACCGAGGAACTCGCCTCGTGCGACGGAAGGATCCTCGCCCCGTCGTTCACCGCCTACCACATCCCCACCGCGCCGGACATGCCGGAGGAGCTGGAGATCGCGTTCGTCGAGGTCCCGTACTCGGGCGGGCCGTTCGGGGCCAAGGGGCTCGGAGAGGTCCCTCTGATGGCCTCCCACGCCGCGGTGGCCAACGCCATCTCCGCGGCTGCTGGCGCTCGCCTCCGCACCTATCCAGCGATCCCCGAGCGTGTGATCAACCTGGTGGAGGCGAGCGCTTGACCTCCGAGGCTGCAACTCCTGCCGGGCCACCAAACGTCAACCGTGCTGCCAACCCAATCTCACCGCAGAGCTCGCAGAGCACGCCGAGCTGCCGCGGAGGTAGCGCTCGCTTCTGGTTCGGTCCAGTCGTGAGAACCTCGATCCCTTCGGGGAAGTGCCGTTTCCCTCCACAGGGTCTTCTCTGCAACCTTGGCGCCCTCAGCGGTGAAGCGGCACGATGGGGATGAGCGCCGAACACCGCGAGCGGCCCGGAGCGCGTCGGCCCAGCGTATGGCCGCTCTCCCTCGGCCACGGGCTCAACGACGGCTACGGCGCGTTCCTGTCGGCACTCCTTCCGCTTCTCATCTCCCGATTCGGGATGTCGCTGGCGGCGGCGGGGCTTCTCTCGTCGTTCCGGTCTTCCGTCGCCTCGTTCGGGCAGATCCCGTTAGGGGCGCTCGCCGACCGAGCAGGAGGACGGTGGCTGGTGATTCTCGGTCCAGCCCTCACCTGCACCGCGATGAGTTTGCTCGGGATCCTCCCCACGTACTGGGCGGTGGCCGCGGCCCTCGTCGCGGCAGGGATCGGAACCGCCGCGTTTCATCCCGCTGGGGCCTCCCGCGTTGCTGGGGCGGAGGGCCGGCGGGGGATGTCGATGGCCCTCTTCTCTGCCGGGGGAACGCTGGGGGCCGCGGTAGGCCCGCTTCTGATCGCTGGGGTTGCTGGGAACCTGGGCCTGTCGCTCACCCCGCTCCTCCTCCTTCCGGCGTGGGCCGTGGTCGTCTTGCTCGCCCGCACGGTGCCGCGCGAAGCCCGCCCCGAGCAACGCGACCGGCCCCGCCTCCACCGTCACCCCAACGCCGGCCAGGTCCTCCGGCTGTGGAGTATCGGCGTGCTGAGGGAGTTCGTGAGCATGTCCTACTACACGTTCCTCGCCGTTCTGTGGACCCAGCGAGGCGCTTCCTTGACCGTGGCCAGCCTCGCTCTCACCGTGTACTCCCTGTCCGGAGTGGCGGGCGATCTCCTCGGAGGTCGGCTCTCCGACCGATTTGGGCGGAGAACGGTCATCCTCGGTTCTGTGGCCTCGGCGTTGCCCCTGTTCTACCTGTTCCTCCTCACCGACGGCTGGCTCTCGTTCCTGTTCCTCGCGCTCGCCGGTGCGGTGCTCATCGCCTCGATCCCCGTATCCGTGGTATTCGGTCAGGAGCTGGTTCCCGACCAGCGCGGGCTCGTGTCCGGCGTCTTGATGGGCCTCGCCTGGGGCGTGGGATCCCTCCTGATCGGGCTTGTGGGGTACCTGGGAGACCTGCTGGGGCTCGAGGTCGCCTTGGGGCTCCTCACCGTGCTCCTCGTGCCCGCCACGCTTCTCGCCGCCGGGTTGCGAGAACCATCCCAGGAATCATCGCCCCCCACCAACGAAGCCTAAGCTCCATCCGCGGCCTGCCTGGTCCTGGTTTCTCGCTCAAGGGCCGTGTGTAGCGTCGGCCCCCGTGTCCGACGCCGCTCCGTGGGTCTTGTAGCGTCGCACCCTGCGTGTCGCGGCCTTCCAACGGTTCCCATGTTGTCGCAGCTCGTCTACCACGGAAGGCCGTCGGGCATGAAGCCCGACGCTACAACATTCCGCTGCCCCCATGAAAGCCCGTCGCTACAACCTGCTGTCGTCCCGGTATCCGGGCACGGCTCCCTAGCCGGGTTCGTCGAACAGCGTCGGGGGACCGGCGCGCTCCTCATCCGCGGTCGCGAGAACGGGCTGCGGTTCGGTGATGCGCGCCCGACCAGCAAGGTCGGCAATGCCCTCGTTGCAGAACGGGACGTAGGGGCAGTACCGGCACTGGTCGAACTCCCAGTCGCGCTTTTCCTCTCGTCCGGGGAGCGGCGGCAGCCGACCTTCGACGAAGATGGTCTTCTGGAGCCCCTCGAACTGGCGGATGACCCGTCCCACCTCGTCTCTGTCGAGGGGGACTACAAACTCCTTCAGCTCCTGGGTGGCCTTGTTCTCGGCGAGCACGATCCCCTGGAGAATCCCAAAGTAGTGCAGATAGAGCTGGAGCTGCAGGTAGTGGTCGCGCCGCGGGCCGGACGACATCTGGTCGAAGCTGTACGGGTGAACGGTCTTGACCTCGACCACGTAGTTCTTCCCGTCGAGGGACACGATCACGTCACACCGGCCGTGGAACAGCTTGCCCGGCGGGATCGGCGCCTCCGCCGCAACGACGATCCCCATCCCGAACAGGGCCTGGGCGAGGCGCTTGTGGGCGTCGTCGCCCACAGCCAGCTTGCGCGCGGTGAGCCCGTCCAGAGGCGGGCGGGGGAAGCCCTTGATCGAGTAGTAGATCTGGCGCGGGCACTTGCCAACCTCGCTCACGTAGAAGTAGTCGCGCGGCCGGGTCCGCTCCTCGCGCTGGAAGTACTGATCGAGCCTCTCGACGAGCATGGCCGTTCAGTCTACCCGGGGCGGGTTCGAGTAGCAATGGATGGTTTTGACGATCAGAACTGGTCCAGGACGTCGAGGACGTCGAGCTCCACAACCTTTGCCGGGACGTCGAGGAGGGAAGCAAGGTTGGGCTGGGTAGCGCCTTCGTCGCCGGAGATGAGCTCCTTCACGTACAGGCCGCCCTCGCACAGGATCTCCACCTCGGCCTCGGTGGGGGACACGAGCCACCCGCTGACCTCGTGGACGGACCGCCGCCGGACGAGGTCGGCGCGACGATGGCGAACCCGCACCGGGGTTCGCTGCTCGATCTCCCCTACTAGATCGGCTAGCGCGCTCTGGAACCCTCCCTCGCTCACGGCCTCCCCGAACTCGACCCGCGCCCGGTACTTCTTGTCGGCGTGCTCCTCCTTGACCCGGGCCACAAGGTCGGCGGTCCCTGAACGGAGGTTGAGGACCTCGACCTTCCCGTCCGCCGCAGCGTTCACCTCACGGGCCAGGGCATCCAGGTCAAGGGTGCGGATCCGCGGCTCCTTGACCTCAACCACGAACGGGCGGCCTCGACCGAGCATCCGCGCATCCACATCCTCCCGCCCCGCGCCGTGGAGGTGTCCGCCTGTCCCCCCCGCTGCTGACAGGAACGCCGGGAGCACCAGCTCCTCCACCGAAGTCGGGTATTGCTTGCCCGTTCCCCCGCAGCCCGCGCAACCACGGCCACGACAGCTCCGGCACGGCCAGTGGGTCTGGGGGATCCCCCGGACGAGCTTCCGGTAGCGGCCGTAGAAGAAGACCGGAGCCACGGTAAGCTGAATGGCCCCCGTTTCCAGGTCCACCGTGAACTGGACATCGGGTCGCGCGAAGTCCACCGTTGCGGCCCGGCCACGTGCGGCGAGGACCTTCTCAAACGCCTTCCCCAGGGCTCGGTTCGCATCTCGCTTGAACGGCTCGGCCCACGGGGAGGGGTGCTGCTCGTCGAGGTACTCCTCCACCGCCTCCTGTCGGGGTGAAAGGTGCACGCCGAACAGGAACGTGGCGAACTCGTGCTCCGCCACGAGCTGCACGGCCTTCTCTGCCCACTCCCCGGCCCGCAGGAACGTCCCTTGACAGACCCAGCACGTGGTCTCGTGCGCTGCGGCAGGGGCGCCTGACGCGGCACGGAGGGCCTGTCCGCGCTCCTGGTTGAGGAGACCTGAGCTCAGGCCAGCGAGCCGTCGCCCGAGGCATCGATCGCAGATCGGCCCCGCGGAGGCGAGAGCAGAGGCGAGTTCGATCGGATCCACGGCGGGGACTACGGGCTTGTCCATCACCGACAGAGGAACCCCGCGTCCACGGGGACGATCGCCCCGGTGATCCCCGACGCAGCAGGTGAGGAGAGGAACGCCACCGTGGCCGCCACCTCCTCAACGCGGGTCACCCGCCCCAACGGGAACCGCGAGAGCCATGCCCGGTGGTCGGGGTTCGCCGGGTCGAACGCGTTGTCCGCCCACGTGAGGGCGACGCCGCACACGCGAACTCCCTGGCCGCCGAACTCCGCGGCCAGGCCTCGGGTGAGGGCGATCGCGGCCCCGTTCGTGGTCGCGTAGGCGAGTTCACCCGCTCCATCACGCAAGCCGGTGGTGGAGAGGATATTGATCACCACGCCCCCGCCGCGGGCGAGCATCCGTGGCAGCACCCGCCGTGCGGTGAGGTAGTAGGCGAAACCTTTGTACAGAAGCTGATCGCGCCACTCCTGGGCTGTGTAGTCGAGGAACGGTTTGCACAGGGCGTAGACGGCGTTGTTGACCAGGATGTCCACCGGGCCCAGGGAGGCCTCGATCTCCTCTCCCATCCGCTCCACGTCGGCCGGGACGCAGGTATCGCCAAGGACGGCCATGCTCCGCCCCCCGAGGCGGGAGATCTCCTCTCGCACGGCCTCCGCATCGTCTCGGGAGACGCGGCCGTGGACGGCCACCGCGGCCCCATGCTGCGCCAGTTCGACGGCCACCGCTCGGCCGATCCCGCGGGTGGAGCCGGTGATCCAGGCCACTTCTCCCGAAAACGGTGCACGATCCATCATCACTCCCATCTCCGCCTGATTATAGAGCGTGCTGGCGATCGCTCTCAGATCTCGCACGAGGGAGAACATCGTGCGTGCCGAACAGCGTATACTGGCCCGCATGCCGCCTCGCTTGCTGGGGGAGGGCATCGAGGAGGACACCATGAAGATGCGTGATGCGGCACGGACGCTGGGGATCGTGATCGGCCTTCTCATCGGAGTTCTGGGGGCGACGGCGGTCGAGACGGGAGACGCGCTGGCGTGGATCCCCTACGTGCGGATGACCCCGGAGTACGATCACGTGGTCGAAGCCCTCGGCGGTCACCCAGCGCAGACTGCAACAACGGACCCGGAGGAGCTGGAGGCGGCACTCGTCGGCCGGACCGTGCTCCTCATCCCGGAGCAGCAGGAGGCCGATGAGGAGACGCTTGAAGCGCTCGGCTTGGCGGTCGCAGCCGTGCTGACCGACTTCCTTGCCCAGGGTGGGTGCATCGTCGGGATGAGCTACAGCAAGGGGGCCGACGACGTCCTCCGCGGGGCCGGCCTGTGGAACGTGACCGACGGGTACGACGTGACGGGCGCCTCTCTTGCCGTAGCGCTATCTCGGCACCCACTCGCAGCCGGCGTTCCGGCCGCGTTCGAGGGAACGGACGGTAGCACGGACTTCTCTGACCTCCCCGACGATGCGGTCGTGTTGGTCTGGGACACGTTCGACGAGGCGCCCGTTGTGTTCACGTGGGAGACAGGCGGCGGCACGATCATCATGCTCGGCTTCGACTTCTACGCGTACACCGCCGCTACGGCGCAGCTCCTGCGCAACGCGATTGGAGTCTCCGCGGTCGTGGTCGACAGGCCTGATGACGTGTCAAATGAGGTTATCCGCGACCTTGGCGTTGTCGACATCGAGACGCTGCTCGTGGACCACAGGCTCACCTTCGATCGGAGAACAGACAGCTACGGTGACCCGTTCTGGGTTCTCTACCTGGATGCGTCCACGGTACTCCTGTTCGTGGATGATGAGATCGAAGGGGCGACTGGCAGGTTCCAGTTCCTCCAGCTCTACGCGGGCTGGATTGCGGAAGGCGCCGTGTCGTGCGATCTTGTGAACGAGTGGAACCGTCTAACGAGAGGCTCGCGCGCCTACCTGGATTCGGCTGGCGATGTGGTGCTCGAGGCCGACCTCTACCTCCGTGGCGGTGTCACGTGGGACACCCTCCGGCAGTTCTTTGAACGGTTCGAGAGGTCTATCAAGCGGTTCGAAACGCACGTTTCCGGCGAGTAGGCACTGCCCCCAAAGAACCAGGGCGGGACACGACGTCCCGCCCTGGGTTCTACACATCGAGGTTCTCGTTACAGTCGGCCACCCATGGTGAGGGAGAGGATTGCCTTCTGGGTGTGGAGCCGGTTCTCCGCCTGGTCGTACATCCACGACAGCTCCGGGTCGTCGCACAGCGCCACGTCGGCCTCGTGGCCGCGGTCGATGGGCATCACGTGCATCAGGTACCCGGGCTTGGCGAGCTGCTTCTGCCGTTCTCGCGTGTACCGCCAGTCCTTGAACTTCTCCGCGTTCTTGATCTCCGCCTCTTTTCCGATCTCGTAGCGGCGGAAACTCATCCAACCCCGCGGGAAGACGACCGTCGCTCCCTTCAGGGCGTCGTCGAGCTCGTCTGTGACCTCGAACTTGCCCCCACTCTCCTTGGCGTACTTTTTGCTCAGGGCGAGGACCTCGGGATCGAGCTCGTACCCCTTGGGATGCGCCACGGTCACGTCCATCCCGAACCGGGTGGCGATCGCCAGGTCCTCTTGGACCGAGCCGAGCGACCGCGCCCACGGCGAGTAGGCCCACATCACAGTGTACTTGACTCCCCGGAGGTCGTTCCCCAGCTTCTCCCGCATCGTGTAGAGGTCGGTGAGGGCCTGGCACGGGTGCCAGATGTTGGACGCCATGTTGATCACCGGAATCTCGGCATGCTCGGCCAGCCGGTACATGATCTCCGTGTCCTCCCCGTATCGGGAGACCTTGTCCTCCAGGAGCCGGATCCCGATCCCGTGGGCGTAACGGGCCATAACCTTCGCCGTGTCCTGGATCGTCTCCCCCGCCCCCGGCTTGTCCTCGAGCGACAACCGCAGGTCGGCGGCGGCCACGAACTGAGCGTGGCCTCCGAGCTGGGTCATCGCGCTCTCGAACGAGAGCCGGGTCCGGGTCGAGGTGTTGAAGAAGAGCATCAGGAACGTCTTGTCTTTGAGGGCAGGGTGGGGGAGGCTCGAGTAGTACATCCCCTTCAGCTGGTCGCTCACCTTGAGCGCGATCTCCAGCTCCTCCCGCGTCCAGTCTTTCGTGCTGATCAGATCTTTTCCTGCGAGCTGAAACCAACTCACGTCTGCCTCCTCGGCCAGTCCGACGTCGCACATGAAGTGCGACGCTACAGATGCAGGCCCGTAGCGTCGGGGCCGGTCCCCGACGGCAGTTCAGTGTCGGGGGTCGATCGTGACGGTCATAGAAGCAGCGCCATCATGCCCTTCTGGGCGTGGAGCCGGTTCCCCGCCTGCTCGATGATCACCGAGTTCGGGCCGTCCATGACCTCGTCCGTAACCTCCATCCCTCGGTCTGCCGGCAGGCAGTGAAGGTAGATCGCGTCGTTCGTGAGCGCCATCTTCTCCTTGGTCGTGATCCAGTGCTTGTTCGCCTCGAAGATCGCCTTCGCCTTTTCGGGATCCATCGGCGTCTTCCCGTCCGCCGACTGGCTCGTCCACGCCTTGGGGTACACGGCGACCGCGTCCTTGAACGCTTCGTCCATATCGTGAATCAGCTTGAACGATCCACCGTTCTTCGTAACGTTCTTCTTCGTGAACTCCAGAACCTTCGGGTCGAGGTCGAGGCCCTTGGGGTGGGCAAGGGTGATGTCCATCCCAAAGAAGCTCGCCCCGATGATCGCCGACTGCGGGACGGCAAGCGGCTTCTCTACCGATCCCGAGTAAGCCCAGCTCATCACGAACTTCTTCCCCCGGAGGTCGCCGAGCTTCTCCTGCATCACCATCACGTCAGCAAGCCCCTGGCAGGGGTGGTACATGTCGTCTTCCATGTTGATGATCGGGATCCGCGACCAGCGGGCAAACTCGCGGATCAGGAGATTCCCCTTGCCGTACCGCCACCCGGTGTGCTTCCCGTAGATGCGGATCGCGATCCCATGCCCCATCTCTGCCAACACCCGCGCGACGTCGGAGATCCGCTCCGTGGAGTAGGCCTTCTCCTCCCCCGGCAGGGCCGGCGTGTACACCGCATCCGGCTCAAGGAAGTGGGCGTGGCCGCCAAGCTGGGTCATCCCCGCCTCGAACGAGTTCCGCGTGCGGAGCGAGCGGTTGTAGAACAGCATGAACAGGGTTTTGTCCTGCAAGAGCCGGTGCGGCTCGCCGCGGATCCACTTCCGCTTGATGTCGTGCGACGTATCCAGAATCGTCTCCACTTCCTCGCGATCGAACTCCATCAGGGTGATGAAGTCGCGCCCTCTCAGATCTGTTGCCGCCATTCGTCCTCCTTTCAAATCCGTTGTCCGTCTACCGTTGTCCGTGCTCCGTCTTCCGTGGACCGCCGCAGCGTCCGTGACCGATCACACCGAGCACGGGCAACGGACCACGGATCACGGCCTACGGTACTACTTGCGTTCCTGCGCGGCCCTCCGCCGCCTCCAACGCCTGGGCCAGCGAAGCGATTACCGCTCGTTCCCCTCCCGCCTCGACAAACCGCGCTGCGGCCTTGACCTTGGGCTCCATCGAGCCCTTCGCGAAGTGCGCTTCCTGGGCGTAGCCCTTGGCCTCAGCGGCTGTCATCCGGTCGAGGGTCTTCTCCCCCGGCTTCTTGTAGTTCAGCCGGACCTTATCGACATCGGTGAGGATGAGGAACACCGCGGCACCGACGTCCTGAGCGAGGCGCTCGCCGGCGAGGTCCTTGTCGATGACCGCCTCCACACCGCGGTACGTTCCATCCTCTTTGATCACGGGGATCCCGCCGCCGCCGGAGGCGATCACGATCGCCCGGTTCTCGACGAGGAACCGGATCGCCTCCCGCTCCACGATCGCTTGCGGATCAGGCGACGGCACCACCCGGCGCCAGCCGCGGCCCGCGTCCTCCACCACGTGCCAGCCCTTCTCCGCCTGGAGACGCCTCGCCTCGTCGGCTGAGTAGAACGCGCCCACCGGCTTGGTGGGGCTCTGGAACGCCGGATCAGCCTTGTCCACCAGAACCTGGGTCACGACCGTCGCCACTGGGATGTCGTCCCTCCCCTCGCGGGCGAGCACGTTGTGGAACGCCTGTTGGATCATGTACCCGATGAACCCCTGGGACTCCGCCCCGCACACATCCATGGGCATCGGCGGCACGACCGCCTTCGCCGCATCATGCTGGAGGAGGATGTTCCCCACCTGCGGGCCGTTCCCATGGGTGACCACCAGCCGCCACTTCCCAGATAGCACCATCGCCGCGAGCTGCTCCACCGTCCGGTAGACGTTGCCGTACTGCTCCTCGAACGTCCCCTTCTGACCCGGCTGGAGGATCGCGTTCCCCCCCAGCGCCACCACGACCGTCTTCTTTGTCACCTGAACACGCTCCTTCGTCGTCGTTCTAGCTGCTGGCCTCGTCTCCTTGAACAAGGCGCCACATCCGGTCCCAGTGCGCGCGCATCGCGGAGCGGGCCTGGGCCGGGCGGCGGGCGCGCACCGCGTCCGCCACCTCGCTGTGGAGCTCCGCGACCTCGCCAATGCTCCCCGCGTCCTTCAGGTAGTACTCCCGCGTGAACTCCCGGTACAGCCGCTCGTCCATCGTGTTGATCAGGGGGAGGAGCACCACGGCGAGGAGGCCGTTCCCGGCCGCATCCACGAGCGCATGGTGGAACCGCTTGTCGGCCGCGAAGTAGGCATCGAACGTCTTCGGGTCGGCGAGCGCCCCGAGCTCGCGGCAGATCTCCACCAGCGCTTCCGCTTGGGCGTCCGTGCGCTTCCGCGCTGCCAGCTCGGCGAGCGGTGGTTCGAGCACCGTCCGCGCCTCCATGATCTCGAGGCAGCTCGCCTCGCTCTCCAGGAGGAGCAGCGCCTGGTGGGCAAGCGGCTCCGTGGGTGGGCGGACAAAGTTCCCGATCCCCACCCGCGGCTCGATGAGACCCACCGCGGCCAGGCCGGACAGCGCCTCGCGCACCGTGGGGCGGCTCACCCCCATCAACTGGGCAAGCTCGGCCTCCGAGGGAAGCTTCGTCTCCGGGGGAAACGCACCGCGTCGGATGGCCTCCAGAATCTGCTCGGCCACCTCTGTGGAGGCCTTCGTGGGTCGGACCTTGCGGAACTCCATGGCGCTTGTCAACCTGTCAGGCAGTATGCTAGCATTATCACCGAGACCGGTCAACCGGAGGGAGAACCATGATCAACCTTTCCATACACGACCAGGGGCGCCAGCAAGCGGCGGAGCAGGCGCGGAGGCGGGACATCGTCGTCCCCACGTTCGCCGAGATGCGCGACCCGGCGCGGATCCGTCCCGAGATCCGGGACGAACTGAAGACAATCGGGCTGTGGGACGTCCACCCCCGCAACCTGTTCCGCATCACGTGGAAGAACGAGCCCGTCAAGCACGGTGGCGGGTTCGCCGGGGTCAACTACCTCCCGTTCCCGTCCGAGCTGACCGGGGTCCGGGCGCGGGTGATCGCCCTCGTCGGGAAGTGGTTCCCCACCGGCGCCCACAAGGTCGGAGCCACGTTCGGGTGCCTCGTCCCCCGGCTCGTGACCGGGCAGTTCGACCCCACGCTGAACAAGGCGGCGTGGCCGTCCACCGGGAACTACTGCCGGGGCGGGGCGTACAACTCGGCCCTCCTCGGGTGCGCGTCCATCGCCATCCTCCCCGAGGGGATGAGCCGGGAGCGGTTTGAATGGCTCAGGAAGATCGCGGGCGAGGTCATCGCCACCCCGGGGAGCGAATCCAACGTGTGGGAGATCTTCCAGAAGTGCAAGGAACTCCAGTCCACGCGACCGGACGTGGCGATCTTCAACCAGTTCGACGAACCGGGGAACCACCTCTGGCACTACACCGTCACCGGACCGGCGATGGAGGAGGTCCTGGCCACGCAGCTGGGGGATAACGGGCGCTATGCGGGCGTGGTCCTCACCTCCGGCTCGGCCGGCACCCTCGGGTGTGGGGACTACCTCAAGCAGCGGTACCCCACGAGCGTGATCGCGGTGGGGGAGTCCCTGCAGTGCCCGACCCTCCTCCAAGCGGGGTTCGGGAGCCACCGCATCGAGGGGATCGGCGACAAGCACGTGCCGTGGATCCACAACGTACGGAACACCGATCTCGTGATGGCGATCCACGACGAGGCCCCGATGCGCCTCATCCGCCTGTTCAACGAGCCCGCGGGCCGGAAACACCTTCTTAGCCAGGGGGTCCCGGCGTCGCTCGTGGAGAACCTCGATCTCGTGGGGATCTCCGGTGCGGCGAACCTCCTCATGGCGGTGAAGCTCGCCCACCACTACGAGCTCACCGAGCGCGACGTCGTCCTCACCGTGCTCACCGACTCCATGGAGCTGTACGGGAGCCGGATCGCCGAGCTGCGCCAGGAGCGGGGGCCGTACACCGCGACCCACGCTGCGGTGGATCACGAGCGGTGGCTACTCGGGGCGACCACCGACCACATGCTCGAGCTCACCTACACCAAACGGAAGCGCGTCCACAACCTGAAGTACTTCACGTGGGTCGAGCAGATGGGGAGGTCTGTGGAAGAGCTCGACCAGCAGTGGTACGACTGGCCCGAGTACTGGGACCGGATCCACCGCCAGGCGGATGCGATCGACGAGTTGATCGTCGAGTTCAACCGGATCGTGGCGAAGGGGTAGCGTGGAGGGCCGCATCCTCGCCCGGGCTGCCGACGCCGTCTCCCACGGGGAGCGGGCCGTTCTGGTGACGCTCATCGCGATCGAGGGGCCGGCCCCTCGTCTGCCGGGAGCGCGGATGCTCGTGTTCGCCGACGGGCGGAGCGAGGGGACGATCGGCGGCGGGTCTCTCGAAGCGCACGCGATCGAGCGGGCGCAACGTCTCCTCCCCAGGGGCGGCACCGAGCTGGAGACCCTCGACCTCACCGACCGCGGGCTGAAATGCGGCCGCGGCAAGGCGACCCTGTTCTACGAGGTCATCTCCCCCGAGGCTCAGCTCGCCATCTTCGGGGCCGGCCGCGTCGGCCGGACCCTGGCCCGGCTCGCCCACGAGGTGACGGCGTTTCCCGTGGCCATCTACGACGGTCGGCCCGAGGCGTGCGGGGAGGTGGCGCCGGGGCTCGCCCCGACCCTCGTCCCTGGCTACCGCGACCTCCCGCAGTTCGGGGAGAGGACGTACGTGGCGATCTGCACCGATTCCCACGCCACCGACCTCGAGGTCGCGCGGGGGATCCTCCGCCAGGACCCTGGCCCGGCCTACGTGGGAATGCTCGGGTCGAAGACGAAGTCGGCCGAGATCCGCGCGCACCTCGAAGCGGACGGGTTCTCGCCGGAGCGGGTGACCTCCGTCCACTGCCCGGTCGGGCTTCCCCTCGGCGGTCGGTCCCCGGGCCTCGTCGCGTTGAGCATCCTCGCCGAGGTCGTCGCGTTTCATCACCGCCGGCTCGCGGATGCCCACGCCCGGTTGAAAGGGAGAGCGCCCTGAACGGCGGACTCCTCCAGGCTGTCCTCTCCGCCCGCCAAAGGGGCGAGCGGGCCCTTCTCGTCACGGGTGATATCAGCGGGGGCAAGACCGTGGCGGTCCTGTCCCTGACCGAGGACCTGCAGCGCCACGGCCTGCGCGTGGCCGGCGTCGCCTCGCCGCGGGTTCTCGCCGAGGGAAAGACCATCGGCTACCGGGTGCGGGACCTCGCCACGGGGGAGGAACGCCCCCTGTGCCTCGACCGCCCGCCGGGGATCCCGTTCCGTCGGTTCTTCTTCTCCCCGGAGGGCCTCGCGTTCGCCAACGACCTTATCGAACAGGCGGCGCGGGAAGCGGAGGTGATCGTGGTGGACGAGGTCGGCCCGCTCGAGCTCGCCGGCGGCGGGTTCGCCCCTGGGCTGCGGGCAGCCCGCCAGTCCCGCGCGTTCCTCGTCCTCACCGTGCGGCCATCGCTTGTGAACGAGGTCCGCCGCTGGGCGAAGGTGAAGACGGCCGTCACCCTCGACGCGCCGCCCGCGGGGCTCCGCAGCCGCGACGAGACGCGCCAGCTCTTCGACGGCAGCGCGTCCAGCTACGGGTCCTGGGGCGGAAGTGCGGGGCCTTTGACGGGTTACGCCGAGTCTCTCGCCAAGGCTGCGGAACTCGTTCAGGTCGGCCCTGGCGAGCGGCTGCTGGACATCGGGATCGGCACCGGCTCATTTGCGGCCCAGATCGCCCAGTCGGACACCGAGGTGTGGGGCGTGGACCTCTCAACCGTGATGCTCTCCCGGTGCCGGGAGGACCACCCCGGCTACCACCTCCGCGAAGGGCACTTCCTCTCCCTCCCCGTCCCGGACAGGGCGTTCCACGCCGTCGTCTCCAGCTTCGCCTTCCACCACCTGGTGCCCGCGGAGTACGAACGGGCGTTCCGCGAGATCCTGCGCGCTCTCGTCCCCGGAGGCGGGTTCGTCCTCCTCGACGTCCTGTTCGCGTCCGAACCGGACCGTCAAGCCGCCCGCGTCGCGCTCGGTGATCTGTGGGACGACGAAGAGGTCTACCCCCTCGTCCCCGCGGTCGAGGCCGCCGCAAGCCAGGCCGGGGCCGCAGGCCTCGTATCCCATCGCGTAAGTCCGCTGCACTGGGTTGTCAGTGGGATGAGACCCCTTCGGACCGTTGCCTGTGGTTCGTAGCTGGTAGCTGCGCGGAGGCCGGGCGAAGCGCGGCCGCATGCCGTAAGTTCGTAGGCCCCGTGTTCCTCCCCCAGGCTGCTAGGCCAGCTTCTCACCGCCGGGTGCGCCGAAGTCGCAGAGGAGAGAAAAGCCGCTGAGGAGGACAGGAACGCCGGCGGATACCCCAGGACGCTGGATCAGCTGGCAACCTTCAGCCCCGCCTCCCGGCTTCTTTCCTTCCTCGTCTCCTCATAAGTGGTCCCGTAGCGTCGCCGCTTGCCTGCCTGCTGCAGGCAGGTCTGCGACGGCCGTCTCGCCGCCCCACCGAACGGCCGTCGGGGATGAACCCCG
>DLNB01000040.1:0-674 GCA_002479455.1 Acetothermia bacterium UBA7521 | reverse complement strand
TCGGGGATGAACCCCGACGCTGCAAATCCGCCTCACCGTTCTCGACACCTCCACGATGGGCGTGATTTCGACCGCACAACCGACCGACTTCGCGCGTCCCAATGCTTCGCGGGCTCTTCTCACACGGCTTGTCCCGCGGGGCGGGCGCACTGTGAGGTTGTGTGGGCAGGGGAGGCGGTCGCGGGTATCCTCCCCGTCTGATCCCGAAGGAGGGGCCATGGACGAAGAAGCCGAGCGCAAGCTGTGGGAGATCGTCGAGGAGAGCGAGATCGCCCTTCTCATCACCGACGGGGAGGGCTACCCGCGGATGCGGCCGATGACGGTCGTCGCCTACGAAGAAGATGGGAACATCTGGTTCGCCACGAGCAAGTCGTCGCGCAAGGTCGAGGAGGTCGGGCGCAACCCGCGCGCGTCGGCGTGCTTCCTCAACCTGGAAGGCGGCGCCCACGCCCAGTTGTTCGGCGAGGTCGAGATCGTGGACGACCCGGAACTGAAGAAAGAACTGTGGGACGAGGAGTGGGGCGAGTACTGGGAGGGGCCATCCGACCCGGACTACGCCCTCCTCGCCCTGCACGGGACGCGAGCCGAGTACTACCTCCTGGATGAAGACGAGCTGTGGGTGGTGGAGTTCTCCGACTAGGCGATGACGGGGTGGG
The DNA here is from genome assembly GCA_002479455.1 of Acetothermia bacterium UBA7521. Classification (GTDB taxonomy): domain Bacteria; phylum Bipolaricaulota; class Bipolaricaulia; order Bipolaricaulales; family Bipolaricaulaceae; genus Bipolaricaulis. The sequence continues at coordinate 18 of DLNB01000040.1, read as the reverse complement.
GGTTGAAACCTTGGGGAT
>DLNB01000049.1 GCA_002479455.1 Acetothermia bacterium UBA7521 | reverse complement strand
AACCCGCGATCCCGCGTGAGCAGCCGGTCTGCCTGGACCAAGGCATGGCCGCCCACGAGGAAGTCGCTCAGGATGTGCTGACGGACTGCGATTGTCTCTCCACAGCCGGTGCACACAAGCGTCTGCCTCTCTCCGCACTTTGGACAGAGGAAGGCCGTTCCCCGCCTGGAGAGGTGCCGTTGCCGCGCGCGGGCAGCGCACCATAGTGCCGCAGGGCCGGACGGTTCGATGCGGATGTGCGTCTCGGCCAGGAACCGGTCGAGTGCATCGGCGCTTGGGAACTGCGAGGCGAGCTCAGCGTAGACGACCTCGTCGATCACGAGGGCACCCTCGGCTAGCAGCCCGTGTGGGTACGGGCCAGATCTGACCTGATCTACCGCATGCGTCAGGGGTGACTGCCCCCGACGGACGGTGCTGCAGGCCAGCACATCCTGCCTGCCTCACGCGGTCGCCCATCGTGGCTCCCACGAGACCCCGGCCCGCCACAGCTTGGGCAGGTTGTGCACCGCGCAGTCCAGCCTCCACAGCGCCCGTTCCAGCTTCCGGGAGGAGCGGATCCCCCGGGCAAACGCGTACAGCCACACCTTGACCATCATCCGGGGGTGGTACGGGGGGGGCTGACCGCCATCTTCCGTGTACGATGCGTAGATCGCCCCCAGGTCGAGCTCGTCCACCACCTGATCGATGAAGTGCGCCAGGTGACCTTCAGGCAGCCAGTCCTTGGGCGATGGTGGCAACAGGTACCCTTGCTCGGGCTCGTACGCCTTGAACCTCTTCATCGCTCCCCCCCTCAACTCTCCCTAAGGTGTTGGTTCAGGGTAGCGGGTTCGCACACGGGCTGCTAAGTCCGGATCTCCTTTCCCAAGGCTTCTGCCAGCGCATCGAGGTCCTGGGGTGTGTTGTAGCTCTGCACGGAGACGCGGAGAAGCGAGTGGTTGTTCCAGGGGATCACCGGGACCTCGATGTACCAGCGATCGAACAGGCGTTGTTGGAGAGCCCGTCCATCGCAGGGGGGCAGCGTGAACGCGCGCATCTGGAGGGGCCACGGATCAGGTCCTAAGCTCAGCGGTTGTAGACCGATCTCCTTCTGTACCCGCTCGCTGAACCCGTCCAGGAACTCCCGACACCGGGCGCGGACGATATTCCAGTCGTGCTCCTCCATGAACCGGATCGCCGCCTGCACGGCGAGGAACGCGGCGATGTCCCGCGTCCCCTGCCACTGGTGGTCGTCGAGGAACGGCGACGGCCCAGGTCCCTTGGCGCCTTCCCCGCCCCAGGAAATGACGAGGGGTTTCAGGGGGTGCTGGTGCTCTCGGCGCGCGTGGAGGAACCCCGCCCCCTTGGGGGCGAGCATCCACTTATGGCAGTTCCCGGCGTAGAAGTCCGCTCCCAGGGCTTCCAGGTCGAGGGGGATCTGACCGGGGGCGTGGGCGCCGTCCACTACGGTGAGGATTCCCGCCTCCCGCGCGCGACGGACGAGCTCCGCGACGGGAAAGTGAACCGCAGTGGGTGACGTGATGTGGGACAGGGACAGCACCCGCGTCTTCGGGGTCCGACACGCCCACACAGCCTCGATCACGTCTTCCGCGGATCCCACTGGGACTTCGACCGGGGCCCGCACGTGCCGCGCCCCGCGCTCCGCGCACACGAGCCGCCACATCCGGTCCACCGCCCCGTACTCGTGGTCGGTGGACAGGACCTCGTCTCCTGGGGCCAAGGCCAGGGACCGGGCGACGGTGTTCATCGCCGTGGTCGCGTTGGGGACGAAGACGAGGTCGGACGGATCGGCAGAGACGAACGCTCCCAACGCGGTTCGGGCCTCGGCCAACAGGGCGTCGAACCGGCGGTCGAGGAACTCCACCGGCTCCTCCTCAAGCTCGCGCTGCCAGCGCTGATAGGTCTCGAGCACGGGCTTGGGACAGGCCCCGAACGAGCCGTGGTTGAGGAACACGACGTCCTTCCGGAGGTGGAACAGGTCTCTCTGATCGTGCGGTGCGGGCATCGGTTCAGGCACGGATCCCCATCCGGCGCAGAACCTCGTCCGTGTGCTCGCCGAGCCGCGGCGGGGGGAGCGGGTTTGGCGGCCAGGCAGCGGACATCGGGCAGCCCACGCTCGTGTACCGCCCCACGGTGGGGTGATCCACCTCGACGAGCAGCCGCCCCACCAGCCCGGGATCGCCGAACAGCTCGCCCAATGTGTTCACCGGCCCGGCGGGGACGCCGGCCTCCTTCAAGGCAGCCGTCCACTCCGCGCGCGGGCGGGTCTGGAAGACCTCCGTCAGGAGCCCCACCAGGGTCTCGCGGTTCTTCACCCGGTTGGGGTTCGCGGCGAACCGTGGGTCAGATGCGAGATCGGGTCGCCCCACCGCGGTGCAGAGGGACCGGTACTGGGCGTCCGTGCCCACGGCGACCATCAGGAGGCCGTCCCGGGTGGGGAACGCCTGGTAGGGGACGATGTGGGGATGGGCGGTTCCGAGCCGGGTTGGCTCGTTCCTCGTCAAGAGGTGGGCCTGGCTCACGTTGGCCAGCGCCGCGGCCGAGCACTCGACGAGCGTCGCCTCCACGGCCTGGCCGAGCCCGGTCCTTGTCCGCACGAGGAGGGCGGCCAGTGTTCCGGACAGGGCCGCCCAAGCGGTGAGGACGTCCACGATCGCCACCCCCACCTTCACCGGCTGATCTCCCTTCCCGGTGATCGCCATCAGCCCGCCCAGGGCCTGGATGAGGGCGTCGAACCCCGGCTCGTCTCGGTACGGCCCGGGCGGGAAGCCCGCCACAGCTGTGTACACGAGGCGCGGGTTCAGCTCCCGCAGGTTTTCGTAGGCGAGGCCGAGCTTGGCCGCGGTCTCGGGGAGGAAGTTGTGGACCACGACGTCGCTCGTCTGCACCAGGCTTCGAAAGGCCCCTCGGTCGGCGTCGGTTGCGAAGTTGAGGGCGATCCCCAGCTTGCCCCGGTTCACACACAGGAAGTACGCCGATTCACCTCCCACGAACGGCGGGCCCCACCGCCGGGTCTCGTCGCCGTTCCCCGGCCGCTCGACCTTGACCACCTCTGCCCCGAGGTCGGCCATCCACATCGCGGCCAACGGGCCGGCGAGGATTCGGGACAGATCAAGGACGCGGAGCCCGTGGAGGGGCTTGATGTTAGGAGAAGAGGGACGACTCACGGTGTTCCTCCTTGAGCGGGATGCGGATCTCGCCGTATTGGCCGTCGTACCCGGGCCGGATCGCGAGGTCTCCGGCCTGCACCTTGGCGATTGCCTCCACCACGCGAGGAGACGTCGTCTGCGCGAGGTCCTCTAGGGGCAGGTCGAGGAGGATCGTCAGCTCGCTTCCAAACCTCTCTACGAGCCGGCTGTACTCGGCCTGCACTCCCTGGGTCTCGGGACCTTTTCCGAGGACTTGGGCGAGGATCTCCGGGAGCGGGACCAGCGATCGGTACGGGATCGCCCCCTCGGGCCGAACCCCGGGGGGGCGGTCGGCCAGCTCCTCCACCCGGTGCAGCACACCCACCGTGACCGGCCGGTTACAGACCGGGCACGTTCCGCGATGAGCGGCCGTTTCCGTCGGGGCAAGGGCCACCCCGCACGCGCGGTGCCCGTCGTAGTGGTACTTCCCCTCCTCGGGGAAGAACTCGACCGTGTAGAGGAACCTCCTCGGATCCCGCTCCCGCAGGGTACTGACGAGAGCGGAGTAGGACGGCTCGGGGAGGTCGAACACGCACGCTTCCCGACCGAGACGGGACGGGGAATGGGCATCCGAGAACGAGACGAGGGCGAGGCGGTCGAGGCCCGACACCCGCCAGTTCATGGCCGGATCCGAGGAGAGCCCGGTTTCGAGCGCGAACACGTGCCTGGCAGCCGCGCCGAGGGCTTCCTCCAGGGAGTCGAACCCGGATTGGGATCCGAACACCGAGTACCAGGGGGTCCAGGCGTGAGCCGGGATCAGCACAGCCTCGGGAGACGCGCCGAGCACGGCGTCCACGAGCTTCTCCCCGCTGATCCCGAGCATCGGCCGCCCGTCGGCATCGAGGCTGCCGATCCTGCCCAGCGCGCGGTTGATCTTCGCGGCTCCCTCGGCGTCGGGGGCGAGGAGGAGGAAGTGGACCCGTCGTGTCCGGCTCTCGTGCGACCAGATCGCGGCGACTTCGGCGGTGTACAGGAACCGAACCCCGTCGTAGGCGTACAGGCCATCTCCCACGGGAAGGAGGTGCGCGGCGGTCTCGGCGAACCACCGGGGGTGGGTAAAGTCGCCCGTCCCGAGGAGGTCGATCCCCTTTCGCTTTGCCCATCGGGCAAGGCCGAGGAGGTCCATGTCGGGGCTCGTTGCCCGCGAGTGGCGGGAGTGGAGGTGCAGGTCGACGATGAGCCGCATGGCCTCAGTATAACCGCCCTGTGTCGTAGGGCGGGCGGCCTCTGGCAGCCGGTAGGGGAAAGCTTGGATCCGCGGAGCTGCGGCACACGAATCGCCGCTGCCCCCAACACGGGATCTCGAGGAGCTTGTTCACGCCAGGATGCGGGGAGATCCTCACCCGAACTGCCTCCCCGATATCCGTCGAACCCGACTGCCGTCGAGCATGAAGCCCGACGCGACAATTGAGGAGCGAAGGGTGCGCGTGGTGCTGCCCTTCGCGGCTGTGTGGTGAACGGGTGACCGCTGCCCAATCGAAGCCGATCTCCCCCCAGGCGCTAGCCCCGGCGGGCCGCGGTGCGGAGGGTTTCTGTTCGGTCGGTTCGCTCCCAGGAGAGGTCGAGATCGAGGCGGCCGAAGTGACCGTACGACGCGAGAGGCTCGTAGATCGGCCGGCGCAGATCGAGGGTCTCGATGATCGCCGCCGGTCGGAAGTCGAAAACCTCCCGCACCGCCCGGTCGAGAGCCGCGGCGGGGACCTGGGGGTCGCGGGTTGTGACGTTCAGGGCGAGGGGCTGGGCCCGGCCGATCGCGTACGCCACCTGCACCGCGCACGCTGACGCGAGTCCGGCCGCGACCACGTTCAGCGCCGCGTAGCGGGCCATGTACCACCCGGAGCGGTCGGCCTTCGTCGGGTCCTTGCCCGAGAACGCGCCCCCGCCGTGCGATCCGTACCCACCGTACGTGTCCACGATGATCTTCCGGCCCGTCATCCCCGTGTCCGACGCCGGCCCGCCGACGACGAACCGCCCCGACGTGTTCACGAGCACGTGAGTCTTGTCGTCCATCCACCCGTCGAGCACCGGTTCGACCACGAGCTTGCGCAGGTCAGCTCCCATCTCGTCGAGCGACGCTTCGGGGGCGTGCTGGGCGGCGAGGAGCACGGTGTGAACGTGGGTCGGCTGATCGTCCTCGTACGCCACCGTGACTTGGGTCTTCCCGTCCGGGCGGAGGTAGAGCAGGGACCCGTCCTTGCGCACCTCGGCCAGCCGGCGGGCCAGCTTGTGGGCGAGCGTGATCGGGAGGGGCATCCGCTCCGGGGTCTCGGTGGTGGCGTAGCCGAACATGATCCCCTGATCGCCGGCCCCGATCCGGTCGTAGGGATCGTCGGCCTCCGTTCGGAGGACGGCCTGGGCGATGTCTGGCGACTGCTGGCGGAGGAGGGTAGCCACGGCGCACGAGTCGAACGACAGACCGTACTCCGGCTTGACGTACCCCGCGTCGCGGACGACGCGCCGCGCGAGCGTTGCCGCGTCAATCTGGGCTGCGGCCGCGATCTCGCCGCCGATGATGACGAGGCCCCCTGTGATCAGGGTCTCGCACGCCACCCGCCCGTGGGGGTCTTGGGCGAGCACGGCGTCGAGAACCGCATCCGAGATGCGATCCGCCAGCTTGTCGGGGTGCCCCTCGGTCACGGACTCCGCGGTGATCAGCTTCTTCATCGCAAACCTCCCTCGGCACCAGGGCCAGTCCGAAGCGTACTGCTTAGATCTCTCCTGGGCCAGGAGCTCCGCCCTGCCGCCCGTGTCGGAATGGCCCGCCGCGCCTCCGGTCACGCGGAGGAACCTGCTCTGGTCCACTCGCGGTCGCTCCTCATCACGAAGGGCAGCACCACGCGCACCCTTCGCTCCTCAATTGTCGCGTCGGGCTTCATGCTCGACGGCAGTCGGGTTCGACGGATATCGGGGAGGCAGTTCGGGTGAGGATCTCCCCGCATCCTGGCGTGAACAAGCTCCTCGAGATCCTGTGTTGGGGGCAGCAAGACCCCGCGTGCCATCGGTCTGCGGATCTGCGGCTTCTCACCCAAGATGCTCGCCAGGCGCGGGATTTGCGCGTGCAGTACACTTGGGACGTTGAACGCAGCAGTGAACTCCGAGGAGGGACGATGGAACGGACGCTTGTGCTCTTGAAACCGGATGCGCTCCAACGGCGCTTGGTGGGCTCGATTCTCGCCCGGTTCGAGGCGAAGGGCCTCAAGATCGTGGGGATGAAGCTCCTCCAGGTGTCCCGCGACCTCGCCGAGCGCCACTACGCCGAACACGTGGGCAAGCCGTTCTACGGGGAGCTGGTTTCGTTCATCACCTCCGCCCCGGTGATCGCCCTCGTCATCGAGGGACCGCGAGTGATCGAGGCCGTGCGCGGCCTGATGGGGAAGACGAACCCGTTCGACGCCGCCCCGGGCACGATCCGCGGCGATTTCGGGCTCTCGGTGGGGATGAACCTCGTTCATGGGTCGGACTCGCCTGCGTCGGCGGGGCGGGAGATCCCCCTCTTCTTCTCCCCAGCCGAGATCGCCCGCTACCCCCTGGCCGACGCCGCCTGGCTCGGAGGCTAGGGTGCTTCCTTCTCGGTACGACCCGACCGAGGTCGAGGCCCGCATTCTCGCCTCGTGGGAGGGGGCGGACTTCTGGCACTGCGACCCCCGGAGCGGGAAGCCCCCGTTCTCGATCGTGATCCCGCCGCCGAACATCACGGGCCGGTTGCACCTCGGCCACAACCTCGTGTACACCCTGCAGGACCTTATCATCCGCTACAAGCGGATGGCGGGGTTCGAGGCGTGCTGGTTCCCTGGGACCGACCACGCCGGGATTGCCACCCAGAACGTGGTCGAGAAGGCCCTCGCTCAGGACGGGATCACCCGCCAGGACCTCGGTCGGGAGGGATTTGAGCGGCGGGTGTGGGAGTGGAAGGAACGCTACGGGAACGAGATCGTAGACCAGCTAAAGGTCCTCGGCTGCTCGTGCGATTGGTCTCGCCAGAGGTTCACCCTCGACGAAGGTCTGTCCAAGGCAGTGGCGTTGGCGTTCGTCCGCCTCCACCGCGAGGGGCTCATCTACCGCGGGGACTACATGGTCCACTGGTGCCCGCGCTGCGGGACGGCCCTCTCCGACATCGAGGTCGAGCACGAGGAACTGGACGGCCACCTCTACCACGTCCGCTACCCGCTGGACGGCGGCGGCCACGTCACCGTGGCCACGACGCGGCCGGAGACGATGCTCGGCGACACGGGCGTCGCCGTGAACCCGCACGACGAGCGGTACCGCCACTTCATTGGCCAGATCGCGGTCCTTCCCCTCCTCGGTCGAAAGCTCCCCATCGTGGGGGCCGACGAGGTAGATCCCACGTTCGGCACCGGCGTCCTCAAGATCACGCCCGGTCACGATCCGGTGGACCGGGAGATCGGGAAGCGGCACGGGCTGCCGGCGATCGACATCCTCAACCCCGACGGGACGATCAACGAGCACGGTGGACCGTTCGCCGGGCTCGACCGGTTCGCAGCGCGGGAGGAGATCGTCGCGCGGCTGAAGGGGGGGGGGCTCTTGGAAAAGGTCGTCCCGTACCGCCACGCCGTCGGGCACTGCCAGCGCTGCCGAACCCGGGTCGAGCCGAAGATCTCCACCCAGTGGTTCGTCCGCATGAAGCCGCTCGCCGAACCGGCGATCGAGGCCGTGCGCTCGGGGCGGATCCGGTTCGTCCCCGACCGCTGGGCGAAGGTGTACTTCGAGTGGCTGGCGGGGATCCGCGATTGGTGCATCTCCCGCCAGCTGTGGTGGGGGCACCGCATTCCCGCCTGGTACGGGCCGGACGGGGAGACGTTCATCGCGCAGGACGAGGCCGAGGCGCGAAAGATGGCGGCGATGCACTACGGCTGCGACGTGTCCCTCCGCCAGGACGAGGACGTGTTGGATACGTGGTTTTCGTCGGGGCTGTGGCCGTTCTCGGTGATGGGCTGGCCGGAACAGACGGTCGAGCTCCGGACCTTCTACCCGACGTCGGTCCTGGTGACCGCGTTCGACATCCTGTTCTTCTGGGTGGCGCGGATGGCGATGATGGGCCTCCACTTTATGGGCGAGGTCCCGTTTCGTGAGGTCCTCATCACCCCGTTCATCGTGGACGAGCACGGCCAGAAGATGAGCCGGTCGCGGGGGAACATGATCGACGCCCTCGAGGTAAAGGAGAGCCACGGCATGGACGCCCTGCGGTTCACGATGGCCGGGAGCTCGACCAAGGGGCGCGACATGGGCTTCTCGATGCGCCAGGTGGACGAGGCCCGCAACTTCCAGAACAAGCTATGGAACATGGCGCGGTTCATCCTGACCAACACCGAGGACCTCTCCCCTCAAGCGACGCTCGACGGGCGACCGCTCGCTCCCGAGGACCGCTGGCTCCGCTCCCGGCTGAGCTGGCTCGTGGAGAAGGTCCGGACGGAGCTCGATCGGTACAACTTCCACCTCGCGAGCGACGTCCTGTACCACTTCATCTGGCACGAGCTGTGCGATTGGTACCTGGAACTGGCCAAGCTGCGGCTCCAGGGCGAGGACGCCGAGGCCCGGACCACGTGCCAGCTCGTGCTCCGCCTGGCGCTGGACACCGTGGTGCGGCTCCTCCACCCCTTCATGCCGTTCCTCACCGAGGAGATGTGGGGACACATGGGGGGGACGAGAAGCCTCGCCTGGGAAGACTACCCGGTGCCCCATCCCGAGTGGCGGGACCCGGAGGCCGAGGGACAGCTTGGGAGGCTGATGGAGCTCGTCCGCGAGGTTCGGGCGGTGCGCGCCGAGGTCGGTGTCCCGGCCGGGGCCGAGGTGGCTCTGGTCCTCGTCTCCGGAACCGGCGCCGCCGAGATGTCCGCGGTGTTCGAACCCGCGGTTCGACGACTGGCCCGCGCGGCAGGAGTTCGTCATGAGCCAGGAGCGCGGCCGCCGGCCGGTGCGGCCCGCGGTGTGGCCGGCGAGATCGCGTTCTTCCTCCCTGTCGGCGCTCTCGTGGACTGGGAGGCAGTGCGGACGCGGATCCAGCGCGACCTGGAGAAGGCGGCCGTTGAACTTGGGAAGCTGGAGAGGCGATTGGCGAACCCCCACTTCCGGGAGCGGGCCGCTGCGGACGTGGTGGCGAAGGCGCAGGCCGAAGCGGAGGCCTTGCGGGTCCGTCAGTCCCGGTTGGAGCGCTACCTCGCGGACTGACCAACGGTCGCGCGATTTGGCGCCGGGAATGCCCACGTGGAAGATGGAGGGGTGATGGGGCGGGGGAGAACCGCGACGTTGGCAGACCGCCTGGCGGTGGTACGGGGACGGGTGTTGCCCCGTCACGTGGCCTTGATCATGGACGGAAACGGCCGTTGGGCCCAGGCCCGGGGTCTGCCGCGGATGGAGGGTCACCGTCAGGGGGTGAAGGCCGCCGAGCATCTGGTCCGGTTCGTGGCCGAGGAGCATCTGTGCCCTCACCTCAGTCTGTTCGCCTTCTCCACCGAGAACTGGAACCGCCCGCCCGACGAGGTGGCTTTCTTGTTCGCTCTGCTGGAGCGGTTCATCCGCGAGCGGGAGGAGGAATTCGTTGAACGTGGGGTATGTCTGCGGGTGCTGGGGGCGGTAGAAGCTCTCCCTCCGCCGTTGCGGCGCGCCATTGCTGAGGTCGAAGAGCGGACACAAGATGGGGCTGCCCTACACCTCGCGGTGGGGATCAACTTTGGGGGCCGGTGGAGCATTCTCCAAGGAGCGCGGCGGGCGGTGTCCCTCGCCCGTGAAGGGAAGCTCGACCAGCTCGACGAGGAGGCGTTCGCGCGCCTGCTGCCCACCGCCGACCTCCCCGAGCCTGACCTCATCGTGCGTACCGGGGAAGAGCGACGGATCTCCAACTTCTACCTCTGGGAGGCGGCCTACGCGGAGCTCTACTTCACCGCGACCCTGTGGCCCGATTTCGACGAGGAGGCGTTCCTCGTTGCGCTCGACGACTTCCAAGGCCGACGACGGCGATTCGGGACGGTGGAAGCGTGACCCCGCTCGCCAAGCGGCTGCTCACCGCAGTGGTGGCCATCCCGTCCGTGCTCCTCGTGTTCTGGCTCTGCGATCGGTACCGAGTGGACTGGGGGGTGTGTCTGTTCCTGTCGGCCGTGACGATGACCGCAGGCTGGGAGTACTTGGGTCTGGTGGCCAACCTCGGGATCCCTCTGCCGAAGGAATTGTTCATGTTCGCGATCCCGGCGTACCTGATGCTTCTTGTTCCGTGGCGTGGGGCGTACGCGATCGTCCTCGCGGCGGGGGTCATCTACCTGATCGTGTTCTACAGCTTCTCCCGCCGCGGGGCGCGGGAGGGGTTCTTCTCGTCGCTGGCAGGGATCTTCGGGTTCTTCTACCTTCCCGTCACGATCGGCTTCGTGTACCTTCTGTACAAGGCGGGGTTTCCGTACATCGCCCACTTTCTGCTTATCGTGTGGGGGTACGACTCGGGAGCGTATTTCGTGGGGAGCCGCCTGGGTCGGCATCAGCTTCTGCCCCGGATCTCGCTCGCCAAAACGTGGGAGGGGGTCGCCGGCGGGCTGGTTCTGGCCACCGTCGGCGCCGCCCTTTTGCCGGCGTTCTGGGGCGAATTCCTCCGCTGGGTCCCCCACATCGTGGCTCTCGGCGTGTTCGTGGGGTCGTTCTGTCAACTGGGGGACCTGTTCGAGTCGCTCCTCAAGCGGGCAGCGGGGGTGAAGGACACCGGACATCTCCTGCCCGGGCACGGGGGGATGCTCGACCGGGTGGACGGCTTGCTGGCTGCGGCACCGGTGTACTTCTTCTACCTGCGCTACATCCTCGAGATCATCTGAACCGTGATCCGTAACCCGTCATCCGTAACCTGTGGCCCGTAGCTGTAGTCCGGTCTTGGCCGAGCCAACCGGTGTACCTACCCCCGCGAGTCCTGTAGCGTCGGACCCTGTGTCCGGCGCCCATCGCGTACCGAATCCCCCGGGCTTTCCCGGCAGTCCCTACCACACGAAAGCACACAGGGGCTACCTGCATGGGAGTGCGGAAGAGCGCCGTCTTATCGTGTCCGTCTTCTACCCTTTGTAGTTTCTGGCGCGAGGTGAGCGCGGTTCAGCCCGGCAGAGGTCTCCGCGTGCCTGCAGGCTGCGCGGGCTACTCCCGCACAAGTGCTAGCCGCCGAGCTTTTCCTCTACAGAGCGGATCTTGGCCTCCAGTCGGCCGGCCGGTCCCTCGCGGTCGTCGATCCGGATCAGGGTGGACACGCGGCGGTTGTCGGCCCGCACGGCCATGTGGCAGGCACGGATCACGCCCAACACCTCGTCCCACTCCCCTTCGATCACGGTTCCCATGGGGGTGAGTTTGTGGGGGAGTCCGCTCGCGCGCACGATCTTCGCGCAACGTGCGACGTAGGTCGAAACGGACTCCCCAGCCCCGATCGGGGTGATCGAGAACTCGCCGACGATCATCCCGCGCCGCGCACCTGAACCTTGGCAAACTTCGCGGGTGAGGTCCCGTGCCCAACCTGCATCACCTGGCTCGGCTCGCCCTTCCCGCAATTGGGAACGCCCCACATGTGCCACGCCTCCGGTCCGGCGATCGCGACACACGAACCCCAGAATTGGGGGGTGATCCCGGTGTAGAGAGGATTCTTCAGAACGCGGATCTTGCGTCCGTTCTGGATCTCCCACGCGATCTCCGTCCCGAACTGGAAGTTCACCCGCCGGTCGTCAATCGACCACGACTTGTTCGTCTCGAAGTAGATCCCGTGCTCAGTTCCCGCGATGAGGTCGTCCAGCGAGCCCGTTCCGGGGAGGAGGTTGATGTTCGTCATTCGAACGAGGGGGATCCTCGCCCAGCTCGACGCCCGGGCCGCGCCGCCGCTGCGTCGGCCCCCGACGGCTCGAACCGTGTCCCGCGATGAGAGGTACCCCATGAACGTCCCGTTCTTCACGAGGTCCACCCGCTGAGCGGGGACGCCCTCGTCGTCGTACCCGAACGTCCCGAGGCCGCCGGGGACGGTGGCGTCGGCCACGAGGTTCACGATGTCGGCCCCGTAGCGGAACCCCCCCTTCTTGTCCAGGGAGAGGAAGCTCCCTCCGGCGTAGGACAACTCTGTGCCCAGCACCCGATCCAGCTCTGTGGGGTGGCCGACCGATTCGTGAATCTGAAGGGCCATCTGCGATCCGCCGATCACGATGTCGAACACGCCGGTAGGGCACACCGGTGCCGTGAGCAGGGACACCGCCTCTTCCCCTACCTGCGTCGCGTGTCCTAGGAGGTCGAGCTTTTCGATGAACTCGTAGCCCGCGCTGGCGTAGTCGCCGCCGAACGCGCACGGGTAGGAGCGACGTTGGAACTCGCCCGCGCCGGCGGCATAGGCCTCGATTCCCGCCCCACAGCTGGTGAGCGTCTGGTGGATCAGGCTTCCCGTCGTGTTGCCGAACACCTTCTCCACACGCCACGTCGCGATCCCGCCCTTGGCCATCGCGACCCCCTGCACGGCGAGAATCCGTTCAGCACAGGAAAACATGAGTTCAAGCTTCTCCTCGAGCGGTACCGCAAGCGGGTCGCGCGTGTACGGGGTGGCGAACGTGGCTTGGTGGGCTGGCTCGGGAGCGAGATCCACCCGTTGACGCTGCACGGTGGCGGTCGCTTGAGCGATGGCGAAGGCGGATCGGGCGGCCCGCGCGATGCCTTCCTTGCTCGTATCTGCCGTGGCGGCGAATCCCCATGCCCCAGCATGGAGAACGCGGATCCCGACTCCCTGGGACTCCCGGCGGGACAGACCGTCGACCTCGCGGTTCTTGATGCTTACGTTCTCTTCGGTGCGGCGCTCCGCACGGACCTCGCCGTAGTCTGCTCCCAGCACTTCGAGCGCGTTCAGCCCGTCTTGGACGACTCTCTCCATTGCCCCCCCTTATCAGAACCAACCAGCCCTTACGCCGCCTCAACTGCTGTGACCTCAGGCACCTCTTCCTTCAGCATTCGCTCAATCGTGTTTTGGAGCGTCATCGCTGCCATCGGGCATCCGTGGCATGCTCCGACGAGCCTCACCCGCACCACGCCCCCCTCCGTGACCTCGATGAGCTCGACGTCCCCCCCATCGGCCTGGAGGTAGGTCCGGATTCCATCCAGCGCGTCTCGCACCTTGTCTTCCATCGGGTTAGCCTCCTTTGCGTACCGCCGTTCTCGACTTCACAGCGAAGGATACCCGCTGGGGGGTGTGCCGTCGGCCGCCTCTCCCGGTAGACTGGGTTCAGCAGCGTGGGTTCGCCTGAGGTGCAACCTCTGTGGCCGGAGTTCCGAGGGGGGGGCGTGTCCCATATCGAGGCCCGTGAGCTGGAGGGCAGGATCGCGGGGGAGGTTCTGACGGTGGTGGGCTGGTCGGCCGACGGGTGGTTCGGCCGCGCTCTGGTGGGGCTCATCTCCCGATCCGTGCGGCGGTTCGCCGAGGTGGCAGCGACGTGCGACCGCCTCGTCGCGGAAGAAGGGTTCGTGGCAGCAGGGCGCTGGACCCTCCTTCAGCTCGCCTCAGGCCTCCGGGTTGAGCAAGCGGAGCACGTCCCGGCTGCAGGACCGGTGCTCATCGTGTGCAACCACCCCGGGTCGGTGGACGCGCTGGCCCTCGTGGCGAGCTCGGGACGGGATGATCTGAAGATCGTGGCCTGGCCGATGCCGTTCCTCCAATACCTTCCGAATGTCAGCCATCATCTCATCTTCGCCTCGGGAGAGAAGACCCGGCGAGCAAGGGCGGCCCGAGAGGGGATCCGGCACCTCGCGGGGGGGGGAGCACTCCTCCTCTTCGCCCGCGGCCAGCCCGAACCGGATCCGGCGACCATGAGCGGGGCAGACCCCGAACTCCGTCACTGGTCGCGGAGCATCGAGCTCTTCCTGCGCTCTGTGCCCCAGACCACGGTCGTGCCCGTGATCGTGGGCGGCGTGCTCGCCCCGAGGTTCGTGCACCATCCTCTCACTTGGGTCTGCCGAGGCCGGCTGCAACGCCAGCGGATGGCGATCGTCCTCCAGTTCATCCACCAGATGCGGGGGAAGACGATCACCCTCGTGCCCCGGGTCACGTTCGGCGAGCCACTCTCTGGGGAAGCGCTCTTGGCGGATCCCGTGCCGGCGATCATCGCCTCGGCTCGGGAACTCCTCGCGCGGCACACGCTGACGATTGCGCTATCCCAGGGACGCAACCGGTTCGTCCGGGCATCGCCGGATGGCGGCCCTACCGCAGGTTGCTCACATCCCACAGCTTGACTTTGCTGTCCGCTGAGCCGGAGGTGAGCATCTTCCCGTCCGGGCTCCACGCCAGCCCGAGTACGCCGCCCGTGTGGCCGGTGAGGACGAGGGTCTCGTGTCCCGTGGCCACGTCGTAGAGGCGAATCGTCGCGTCCTGGCGGCCCACGGCGAGGTACCGACCGTTCGGGCTGAACGCGGCGGAGTAGGAGCGATAGATCCCGCTGGGGAACTCGTACCGTGTCTTGCCTGTGGCGAGATCCCACAGCCGTGCGCTCCAGAGCTGGGACACGCCTCCGAGGAGGTGGCCATCCGGACTGAACGCCAGGGCGCGGAGCGGGGCCTGGTGGCCCCACAGGGATCGGATCTGGCGGCCCAACGCGACATCCCACAGCCGGATCGTGGTGTCCTCTCCGCCAGTGGCCAACGTGGCCCCGTCGGGGCTGAACGCGAGACACAACACGGGCCCTTCGTGCCCCGCGAGCGTCCGGAGGATGGTCCAAAAGGTGGTGTCCCACAGGCAGACCGTCCCGTCGTCTGACGCCGAGGCGAGGAGCGTTCCATCCGGACTCCACGCCACCGCGTTCACAGTGCCCGCATGTCCATAGATCCGGCGGATCTCCCGTCCTGTACGCAGGTCCCATAGGAAGATCGCCTTGTCGCGCGCCCCCGAAGCGAGGATCTCTTCTCCTGGATGAAACGCGACCGTGTGCACCCAGCTGAGGTGCCCGCGGAGGGTGTAAACGGGCTCCAGCGTGTCTGGGTTCCAGACCCGCACCGTGCTGTCCCACGCCGCGGCGGCGATGAGGTCGCCCCGCGGGCTCCATGCCACCCCATAGAACCATGCGTCCCCGGCGAACGTGGTCAGGGCCAAGTCAGGCCGGTTGCAGCACGACTGCCCGGCTCCAGGAACGGACAGTAGGGCAGCCAGGCTGACGGCCGCGGTGAGTGTGATCTTGCCAAAGGTCCTCATGTCCTCCTCCTCGGGATCCCGTGGGCTCCACGGGCGTCCGGTGAGCCGCGTCGTCAGCGTGCGCCCCGCGCGTGCCCGGTGGCCCAGAGCTTGTCCGTGATCGTATCCCCTACCGTCCCTTTACTGCTACTTCAGGGCTTCCTGGGCGGCGAACTCCCGGTACGGGGACAGGATCTCCAGAATCTCGTGGTCTTCCAGGGTCAGCCGGTCGGTGATCATCCGTGCCAGGAGCTCGCCCAGGCCGGGACCGAGCATCACCCCTTGCCCGCACATCCCGATCGCCATTGCGTACCCCTCCACCTCCTCGGACCAGCCGACGAGGGGCGATCCGTCCGGGGTCATCGGGTACAAGCCCCGCCACGTGCGCCGCACGCGCAGGTTCGTCAGCCGCGGCATGAGGTCCACCATCCGCCGGGCGATCATGGGCAGGAACGCGCTCGTCTCCCGGCAGTCCTCTCCCACGATGGGAGGCTGGGGAGAAATGCAGAAGGTGAGCTGTCCCGAGGCGAGCTGGTGAAAGTAGTAGTTGGACGAACCCGGTACGGGCCGGATGTCCACCACCATCGGGTCGAGGAAAGGGGCCACCGGCTCCGTGACCCCGGCCTCGTGGGAGTCGGGTTGAACGGGATGGTCGAGCCCGACGAGCTTGCCCACCGCGCGGGCCCACGGCCCGGCGGCGTTGAGCACGACCCGTGTTTTATAGCGGCCCTTGTCCGTCCGCACCGCTCGCACCCGGCCCTCCCGAACCTCGATCCCCGTCATTGCTTCCCCGAACCGGAACGCGGCTCCGAGGCGCCGCGCCGCGTCGTAGAACGCGTGGCAGGCCAGCAACGGCGAGCAGTGGCCGTCGTGGGGGGAGTGCGTTCCCCCGAGGAGTCCACGCGGGTTGAGGTCCGGGACGACGTCGAGGAGGGCCGTCGCGTCGAGCCACTCGATCGCCAGGCCGTAGCGGTGTTGGATCACGAGGAGGTCCTTGAGCAGCTTCTCCTCGCGGGGGTTGTAGGCCACGAACACGTACCCCCCGCTCCGCCACTCGATATCCTGGCCGTGGGTTTGTTCCCAGGTGGATATGATCTCGATCGTTCGCCGGCCAAGGCGGATCTTCGCCGGATCGGAATGGGTGGCGCGGACCCCGCCGATCGCCGACTTGTTCGCCCCCTGTCCGACGCTGGGCAACGCGTCCACCACGAGGACGCTCGCCCCGGCCTGGGCGAGGAAGAGCGCAGTCGGGGTGCCAACGCTCCCCGCCCCGATGACCACCACGTCGTAGGTTTCTCTACCCGTCACGCGTCACCCTTCACCTGTCACCAGTGTCACCAGCCCCGCCTGCCCCGGCGAACACCCCGAGCGGGGTCTCCACGAACAGGGGCCGCGAAACATAGTCCCGGACATCGGCGATGGGGATCCCTTCCTCGCGGAACAAACGCTTGAGGAGGGGTCCGCACGTCTTGCCCCCGCACGCCCCCATCCCGGCCCGGGTGACGGCCTTGATTTCGTTCATGTCCCGGCACCCGGCGCGGACGAGGGCCCGCACCTCCCCCACCGTCACCCGCTCGCAGCGGCACAGGATCTCGTCGTCGGCGAGCCGTTCTACAGCTTCCGGGAGGGCTTCTCTGTTCCAGTCCGTACCCACGCGGATTCCGGCGACGCGCGTCGCGATCTCGGGGGGGACGGGCAGTTTGACGAGAACCGTGCGGTCGTTGCGCTCGATCGCGCGCACCGCGGTCACCTCGGCCGTGCCCAGCGCCTGCCCCGTTGCGTCCACCACCGTCACACGTGATCTGACCTGTACCGCCTCGCGGCCCAGCTCGTGAGCCAGGGTCACGGTAGGCATGGGGACGTCCCCTCGGTAGTCCACGAGGGTGATCGCCAGCCCGGGGCACACCACGACGCATCGTTCGCAGCCCAGGCACGCCTTTCCCTCCGTGGAGACGAACTCGGGCCGCTTCCGGATGTCCGCGGGGTCGATTCGGAGGAGGCCCTGGGGACAGACCGAGGCGCAGGGGTTGCACGGGATCTCCTCGTGACAGTGGAGCACGGGCACCACGCCCTCGCGGGTCGCGGGTGGTTGGGGGGCACCCCGCGCTCCGGGTTTGGACTTGAGGACCTCGGCCATCCGTTCCCACTCCGGAGGGATCTCCAGGCCCGGCGCGCCCAGGGCATGGGCGATTCGGCGACCGGTGATCTTGCCGGAGTAGATGGCGGCTGACGCCTCGGCGATTTCCTCGGCGTCTCCGGCGGCGAACGCCCGCATCCCGTACTCCCGGGCCTTGCGGTGGAACTCATCCACCGGGTCGAGTCCCACCGCCACGAGCACCGTGTCGCAGGAGAACGTCTTCTCCGTCCCCGGAACCGGTCGGAACCGCTCGTCCACCTGGGCGATCGTCACCGACTCGACCTGCTCCGACCCGTTGGCGGACAGGATTGTGTGCGAGGTGTGGATGGGGACCCCGAGGCGGGCGAGCTTGTCCCGGTGGACCTTGTACCCGCCGCACTCGGGAAGGGCCTCCACGAGACCCACGACCTCGATCCCCGCTTGGATCGCGTGATAGCCGGCGATGAGCCCGACGTTCCCGCCTCCGACGATGAACAGCCGCTCCGCGGCACGCACGAGGTCGCGGTTGACGAGGGTCTGGAACGCCCCGGCCCCGTACACGCCGGGGAGGGTGTTCCCCTTGAACAGGATCGACTTCTCTCGCGCCCCCGTGGCCACGAGGAGGACTTCGGGCCGGACGAGCACGTACTCCCTCCCGTCACGCAGGATCCCTACCCTCCGGTCGCTGAACACCGCCAGGGCCACAGAGTCCAGCCACACTTCCACGGACGGATGGGATCTCACCTCTGCATCGAGCCGTATCGCGATGTCGGTCCCCCGCGTGCCGGCGTACACCGCGTCCGTGGACCCAAAGAAGCGATGCGTCTGGAGGACAAGCTTCCCGCCCAAGCGATGCTTGTCATCCACCACGAGGGTTCGGGTTCCGCGCGAACCGACCTCGATCGCCGCGGACATTCCCGCTGGGCCACCGCCAACCACGAGGACCGGGACCTCGATCTGACGGATGTCCTGCACCATCGGGGGAACAGCAACCCGAGGAAGGATGGGCAAGCCTTCCGCAGGTTCGACCTGCATCCCCGGCTGGACGAGGGTCATGCACGCCTTGACGGGAACGCCGTTCGCGATTACCAGGCACTGCGCGCACTGCCCGTTGGCGCAGAAGATCCCCTGGGGTGCCCCGTCCTTGGGGTGGTGGCCAAAGATACGGATTCCCGCGGCGAACAGGGCCGCGGAGATCGTCTCCTCCGGGTACCCCTCGATCTCCCTCCCTCCAAACGTGAACCGGAACGGCTCTTTCCGCGCGACGCGGAGGATGGGGTGGTGTTCGATCCTCATCTCGATCGTCCTTGGGAGCGAGGGCTCCGGCTGCCGATGAGCAGGCCGGGATGGAGGTCGCACGGGTTGTCGGACATCGGCGTCGATCTTACTGAACCGGACCTGCCGGGTCACACCGCGAGCTCATCCCCTGAGCATCACCGCCCGGCGAGCGGCCGCAGGTTGAGGCGCGACTCAAGCAGGGGGGTGGAGCGTCGCCACGACCGCCCATCCCACGTCTAGGGCGTCTCGAGCGAGAGGATCGCGATTCGGCCTGAGCCGGCGCGAAGGGTGACATCAACCCGGTGCGTGGCCGTCTCGTAGCCCGGGGAGACGATGAGCCCGCCATCGCGGGGCCAGTCGGGTGGCGCGTCCACGGGTCCCGATCCCTCTGCAACGCGGATCTGCGCCCCGAGCCCGCTGGGGATGAGCACCGTGACCTCCCCTATTCCGCTCATGATCTCGGCGGTGAATCGTCCGCGCGCCGGGAGGTTCAGGTCCACCGCCCCTGGGCCACCGTGTACCACGAGCACGGTCAGGTCGAGGTCTGACAGATCGAGCAAGGAGGTTCCCTCGCCGAGCGTTGCCCATAACGCGATGGGGACGGAAGGAACGACCTCCACCGTGACTTGAGCTCGCTCCGGCCACCACGCCGGCGGGAGGCCGTGCCGACGATCCACGGTCAGGCTGAACCGTTCCGCACCTTCGCTGCGGTTCGCGGTCCATGCCGCGCGATCCGGCCATAGGGCGGTGACGGTGCCCCGGACAAGCAGGTCCGCGTCGGTCCCAGCACGGACAACAAGGTTGCCCACCGAGAGCCGAAGGTTCACCTCAGCCCGTGTCGCCCCCCCGATCGGCACCCGTACGGTCTCCAATGGCCCGACCGGCGCAGGTCCGAACAGGGCGAGGAGCACCGCGAGCACGACGAGAACGACCAGAGCGATACCGAGGGCCCACCTCAGGGCCGAGCGGCCGAACAGGATGTCCAGCCCGAGCGCGATGAAGAGGACCGGCCACAGCCGGAAGAGCGTTCCCCACACCGACCACGGGAGGTGCCCGAGGTTGTTGAGGAGGAGGATCACCCCGGCGGCGATCAGCAGAAGCGGCACGAGGATGCTGCCCCGTCTCATCCTACCCCCTTCGCGTCAGCCGCCACAGGAGAGCGAGCCCGATTGCGATGAGCACGAGCGGCCCGAGGACATCGAACCGAAGCCACCACGCCCACCAGAACCCGAGGTTTCGCAGGAGGAGCGAGATCCCGAGGAAGATGAGGACCGCCGCGACCATAACCGCGAACCCGACGTCGCGGCGGGCGACGGCCGTTCGAACCTCCTGGCCGAGTTCCCGCGCCCGATCGGCGATCTCCTCCGCTCCCGACCGCACCGCTTCCCGAGGTGAGGGTTCGGTCGCCCCTTCCAGGGGGATGATCATCCAGAGAAGCACGTAGATGAGGATCCCCACTCCGCTCACCACGGCGAGGACGGCGAACACCACCCGGACGAGCGTCGGATCTATCCCCATGTGCCCAGCGATCCCGCCGCATACCCCACCCAAGAGCGCATCCGATCTACTTCGGTAGAGCCTCTTCATCGTCCCTCCTTCTATGGGAAGTGTACCACGCTCGATCGTCGGCCGGCCCGTTGTGGCGGGAAACGGGGCTCGCTAGAATGGATGCTAACATGTGTCTCGCTGTCCCGACGAAGGTTGTGTCGCTCGACGGGAACCTGGCCACGGTGGACGTCCAGGGCGTGCGGGCCCGGGTGCGGCTGGACGCCCTCGGGGAGGAGGTGCGGATTGGGGACTACCTCCTTGTCCACGCGGGGTTCGCCATCCGCCGGCTCGACCCGCAGGACGCTCTCGAGACCCTCACCTTGTTCGACGAGCTGTTCGCGCTGGAAGACGCCCCGCCCTCGGGATCGCCCTCTCCGTGACCGAGCGCCGCGAGACCTCCCCCTTCCAGCTGCGCGAGCCGGCGCGGGCCCGTGCGCTGGCTGACCTCCTCCGTCGGCACGCCCCGCCTGACCCGGTGCGGATCGTCCACGTCTGCGGGACCCACGAGATGGCCATTGCTCAGCACGGGCTCCGCTCCCTTCTACCCAAGGAGGTGGAGGTGCTGGAGGGACCCGGGTGTCCGGTGTGCGTGACCCCGACTGTGGACCTCGACCGAGCGGTGAAACTCGCCGAGGGGGGGGCGGTCGTGTGCACGTTTGGGGACATGACGCGCGTTCCGGGGACGCGGGTCACCCTCGCCGAGGCCCGAGCCCAAGGCGCGGATGTGCGCGTGGTTCTCTCCGCCTCCGATGCGGTGGAGGTTGCACGGAAGAGCCGAGGCCGCGACGTGGTGTTCTTCGCCGTGGGGTTTGAGACAACCGCTCCCGGGACGGCCGCGGTGCTCCTCGATTTCCCCCCGTCTAACTTCCACGTCCTCGCCTCCCACAAGCTGATCCCCCCGGCTCTCGAGGCGCTGATGTCCGGGCCTCCAACCCGGGTCGCGGCGTTTCTCGCTCCGGGACACGTGTCGACCGTGATCGGCGCCCAGGCCTACCGCTCCGTGGCGGAGCGGCACCACGTCCCGGTCGTGGTTGCGGGGTTCGAGCCCCTCGACATCCTGTACGCGATCGCGCTTGTCCTGCGCCAGCTTCGCGAGGGCCGGGCGGAGGTGGAAAACGCCTACCCGCGGGCGGTCGACGAGCAGGGGAACCTCCGTGCTCAGGCCCTCCTCTCCCAGGCGTTCGAACCGTGCGATGCGGTGTGGCGGGGGATTGGGACGATCCCCGGGTCGGGGCTGCGCATCCGCGACGAGCTTGGCCGATGGGACGCGACCCAGGCGTTCCCGATCGAGGCCGAAGAGGGAGAGGAGAAGCCCGCGGGCTGCCTGTGCTCCGAGGTCCTCCTCGCGCGGGCCGTGCCCACCGACTGCCCGCTGTTTCGCAGTTCGTGCACGCCCCTCTCCCCGGTGGGACCGTGCATGGTGGGGTCCGAGGGAGCGTGCAACGTGTGGTATCGGTACGGGGGGAAGCCGAACCTGTGACCCATCGTCTCTCGGATGAACGGGTGACGTCGCTCCACGGCGCGGGCGGCGAGCTG
The DNA here is from genome assembly GCA_002479455.1 of Acetothermia bacterium UBA7521. Classification (GTDB taxonomy): domain Bacteria; phylum Bipolaricaulota; class Bipolaricaulia; order Bipolaricaulales; family Bipolaricaulaceae; genus Bipolaricaulis. The sequence goes on along the minus strand of DLNB01000049.1, from coordinate 25,661 downwards.
ATGGACAAGCTCCTCGCCGAGCGGATCCTCCCCAAGTTTCGGTTGCGGGCGGCGGGGCCGATCGGACTCGATCAGCTTGACGACGGGGCGGTGGTGGAGCTCCCCCCTGGCCAGGTCGTGGTCACAACCGACAACCACGTGGTGAAGCCGTTCATTTTCCCCGGCGGCGACATCGGAGCGCTGGCCGTGTGCGGCACGGTGAACGATCTCGCCGTGATGGGGGCGCGGCCGGTGGCCCTCACCCTGGGGCTCATCCTCGAAGAGGGCTTCGCCCTGTCAGACCTCGAACGGATTCTCGTCTCTGCAGCGCTGATCCTTTCCAACCTTGGGGTTCCCCTCGTAGCTGGGGACACGAAGGTGATGGGCAGAGGCGAGATCGACGGAATCGCGATCAACACCACCGGAATCGGGGTTGCGGAACGGGTGATCTCCGACGCCGGGCTCCGCGTGGGAGATGCGGTCCTCGTCACAGGGACGGTGGGGGACCACGGGATGGCGCTCCTCGCCGCCCGTGAGGGGTTTCATCTCGAGACCGAGTTCCGGAGCGACGTTGCCCCTCTGTGGCCGCTCCTCGCCCCGGCGCTCGCCCACGGGGGGATCACCGCGATGAAGGACCCCACCCGGGGCGGGCTCGCCGCAGCCCTCAACGGGATGGCGCGCAAGGCCCATGTAGGGATCGAGATTTGGGAAGAGAAGATCCCGATCCGGAACGAGTCCCGTGCGCTGTCCGATCTCCTGGGGATCAGCCCCCTCGAGGTGGCGTGCGAGGGCCGGGCCGTGATGGCCGTTGCGGCAGATCATGCTGACGCGATCCTCTCCCTCCTCCAGGCGCACCCGTTGGGACGGGACACGCGAATTGTCGGGAGGGTCATCGCTGACTATCCGGGTCGGGTTATCCTCGACACCGGGGTCGGGGGTCGGCGGTTTCTGGAGATGCCCCTCGGCGACCCCGTCCCCCGCATCTGTTAGTCCGTGGATAGTGTGAATGGTGCGGCGTCTTCCTTCTCTGACGAGGGGATGACCGGACAACGCGAACGTCTATGTCCAGTATAATGCTTTGTATCCATGGGAAGGGCGCCGCCGCCGTGGGACCCACGGCGCGGGCACGCACCGAAGGATACATATGAGAAACCGCGAGCGCGAGCTTCAACACCTTGTAGAATTCCTTCGAGCGATCAACCGCGGCCAGGATCTCTCTGAGCTGACCCAGACCGTCCTCGAATACGCCCTGTCCCTCGTGCCGCAAGCTCAGACCGGGACGTTCCTGGTTCTGAACGACGAGGAGGGCGCGTTCGAGTACCAGGCGGCGATAGGTTGGGACTTGGAACGCCTCTCTCGGATCAAGATCCCCAAGCAGTACATCCTCCAACACCAGTTCGCCTCTCTGGGACCGGCCATCGTGCGGGACCCGCAGCTGCTCAACCGCGAGTTTCTTCCCCCGGACATCGCCTCCGAGTTGGAGGCATTCCCGATTGCCGCGTTCATGACTTTCCCGATCTGTGTCGAGGGAGATGTGATCGCCTACTTCAACGTGGACAGCCATGATGACCCCGACGCGTTTACCCAGGCCGACCTCGATCGTCTGGAGGCGGTGTGGGAGGAGATCACGCTCGTTGTCCGCGCAGCCCGAGCGCGAAGGGGGCTTGCCGAATCGGAAGAGCTGTTCCGGCTTTTCTTTCAGCGGTTGGGTGACGCGGTGTGCATCACCTCTCTCGATGGGACGATCCTCGTCGCCAACCCGGCCGCAGCAGCTCAGAGCGGGTATGCCCTGGAGGAGCTGGTGGGGCTGAACCTCGTGCGGGATCTGACAGTTGGCGTTTCCGAGGAAGTCACGGCCCACGGCTGTGACTTCCTCTCCCAGGGGGAGGCCGTCCGGCTTAAGGAGCAGAAGCGGCGGCGGGATGGAACGTTGTACTGGGCGGAGTGCACCCTGATACCCTTCACGTACCGCAACCGACCGGCGGTGCTCGCGGTTCAACGTGATCTCACCGCGCAGGTCCTGGCTGAGGAGGAGGCGGCCCGCCACGATGCGATATTGACGGCTGTGGCGTTCGTGGCGGAGCAGTTCCTGCGCGATGCTTCGTTCGCCGAGACGGTTCCTCTGGCGTTGGCCCGGATGGGGGAAGCAGCCGACGTGAGTCGGGTGTACGTCTTCCAGGATCACCGGGACGACCAAGGTCGGCTTCTCACCAGTCAGAGGTACGAGTGGACGGTGCCTGGCGTTGAACCACAGATTGACAACCCAGAACTGCAAGGGCTCTCGTACACAGAGGCTGGCTTCTCGCGTTGGGACGAGGCCTTCGCGCGGGGCGAGCCGATCGTGGGCCTGGTACGGGAGTTCCCGGAGGGAGAGCGAGCGCTTCTGGTGGCCCAAGGGATCATGAGCATCGCCGTCGTGCCCATCCTCGTGGGTGAAAAACGGTGGGGGTTCCTTGGGTTCGACGAGTGCCGGCGCGAGCGCAAGTGGTTTCCAGCTGAGCTTGAGGCGCTGCGCACCGCGGCGGGGGCGTTTGGTGCGGCGATCGAGCGGGCGGAGCTGGAGAGAGACCTGCGCGCTCGTCACGGCCAACTGGAGGGGCTGTTCGAGGTGTCGGTGGCCGTGGGAAGCAGCCTCGATCTCGAAGGGGTGTTTGCAGGCCTGTACTCAGAGATTCAGAGGCTGATTCCGTGCGATGCCTTCGTCCTGGCTCTGGTGAACACCTCCCGCAAGGAGATCCGATTGGCGTTCGGCATCGAGGACGGGGCGCGACTGCCGGAGCTGGTTCGCCCCCTAGATCCTCAGACCAGCCTCACGTCGTGGGTGGCGTGCGAGAAGAAGCCCCTGCTTATCCGTGACGCCGAGGCAGAGAGAGACCAACTGCCTGCAGCCGCAGTGCAGATCGGCAAGGCTGTGCGGAGCTGGCTCGGCGTTCCTCTGGTTGTGCTGGAGCAGGTTGTGGGCGTCGTGTCCGTCCAGAGCTTCGCCCCGCGTGCCTACGGGGAAGATGAGCAGCGTCTTCTGGCTACCGCGTCGGTTCCGGTGGCCAGTGCGATTCACAACGCCAAGACGCACACGGAGCTGATCGAGCTGGAACGGAAGTTGCGGGCGGTGGAGGATGTATCGCGTCGGATGCAGCTTGCTCCCGACAAGGCGACGCTCTACGCCATCGCGCTGGAGATGACCCGGTCGGTGTTGGGACACAAGCGGTGCACGATCCTGGAGCCGCAGGGGCAGGAGATGGTAGTGGCAGCGGGCCACGACGAAGTTGCGTGGGCGCGTGGCCTGCGTGTGCACGTCGATGGCAAGGGTCTGACTGCCGCCGCTGCCCGTGCCCAGGAGCCGGTGTATGTCCCGGATGTGGGTGCGGATAAGCGCTACGTACAAGGGAACCCGGACACCCGCTGCGAACTCGCTCTGCCTCTTGCGGTGGGGGGACAGGTACTAGGGGTCCTGGACGTCCAGAAGGATGATGTAGACAGCATCTCTGCTCAAGATCGCGATCTGTTGAAGATTGTGGCCTCGGAGCTTGCCGTCGCTCTGGCTGGTTTGGAGCAGCTCGCGCGGCTGGAGGGGTTGAGCGCGAAGTTGGCGCAGCTCCACGAAGCGTCACGACAGTTGACCCGCTGCACCAGCGAGGAGGAGATCTGCCGCGTCGCGGTGCGGGCCATGACGGAGGTTCTGGGGTTCGAGCACGTCATCATCGGCCTGGTCCACGGAGATGCACTGGTTCCCGCAGCCTGGGCGGGATCCATCCTGAGCAAGCCGCAGACGTTCCGGCAAGGAGAAGGAATTGCGGGGAAGACCTGGCTGACCGGGGAGTCGGCGTGGGGCAACGTGGACCGCTTCGTCGAGGCGAGGCCGGTGGATTCTCGGATCCAGGCGTTCATCTCCGTCCCGATCGGGGCCGCCGGCGTGATCCAGGCCATCTCCCTACGGCGCGACGCGTTCACCGCCGAGGACGTCACCCTTGTCGAGATCCTCTCTCGCCACCTGTTTGAGGAGATCCGACGCATTCAACTGGAACGGGAGCTCCGCGAGCAAGCGATCCGCGACCCCCTCACCGGCCTGTACAACCGGCGGTTCCTCGGCGAGGTCCTGTCGCGGGAGATCGAGCGTGCCAAGCGCTACCGACATCCTTTGACCCTGATCATGGCGGACGTGGACGACTTCAAGGCGGTGAACGACAGATATGGCCACGTAGTGGGCGACGCCGCGCTGCGTTGTGTGGCCGATGCGCTGCAGACAAGCGTACGCGCCGGGGACTTCGTCTTTCGCTACGGCGGTGAGGAGTTCGTCGTTGTCCTCCCGGAGACCGGGAACGGAGGGGGCGACGCACTGCAGCGCCTGCAGGAGAAGATGATCGCGGTCTCCCTCCCCGATGTGCCCGGCGTCGCGGTGAGCGTGAGCCTGGGCCATGTGGTGTGGGAACCGTCGCGCGACGGGCCGACCACGCTGGAGGATCTCCTGCGCCACGCAGACGAAGTTTTGTACGAGATCAAGCGCCGGCGAGGTGGTCGCTGAACACCTTGCGCGGCCAGCTTCCCCCGCACTAAGATGCGGCTGTCAGCTGCGCCCGTAGCTCAGCTGGATAGAGCAGCGGTTTCCTAAACCGCAGGCCGGAGGTTCGAGTCCTCCCGGGCGTATTTCCGCAGGGTCTTCTCGACCCAGGCGTAGGTCTCTTGCTGCTCCTCGCCCCGGAAGCACAACGTCTCGCTGGACCCGAGAAACGCCGGCATCTCTTCCATCGTCATCACCCGCGAGTCACTCACCATGACGGTCACAGCCTCCCAGGCTGCGACTCACGTGTGCCTGGGCCCCACGCCTGTGCACACCTCGCGTGAAGACCTCGGACACCGCTCATGCTCATCTTGTGTGAGACAGCTCTCATGCTGCGGTAGACTCCGGATGATGGTCTTGCTTACAGGCTCTGCGTGGCAGCCACCCAATGCTCGATCTAGTTTCTGTACTCGATGCCAGCCCATCAGCTGAGGATCGAGACGGGAGGGGAGATGAAGTTCTCGGCGAGGCCGTACCGTGATGAGGAGGACTACTGGGCCATTCGGCAGTTCCTGAGGGACGTCTATCTGCTGAATAGCCGAACGGAGCACTCCTGGCAGGTCGCCCGCCTCGATTGGTGGCGCTGGCACGGGATCATGAACCTCGGCCACGGAACCCTGGAGACGGGCGTCTTCCTGTGGGAGTCGCCGTCCGGCCAGCTTATCGCTGTCCTGAACCGTGAGGGTCCCGGACAGGCGTTCTTCCAGGTGGATCCGCGGCGGAGAAGCGAGAATCTTGAGATCGAGATGCTTTCCGTGGCCGAGAGCCACCTGTCCACCCTGAGTCCGTCGTCGGGCCGGCGTGGGATCGCCGTCTGCGCTCATGACACGGATGAGCTTCGGACAGGGCTGCTGGGACGCCGCGGCTACGCGCGCCAACCTGACTGGCAGGAAGTCCAGCGGAGTCGGGACCTGGCGCAACCCGTGCCTGCCCCGTCCGTGCCCCATGGGTACATCCTCCGCCCGATGCACGCCGATGACGAGGACTCGGCGCGGCGGAGTTGGGCCAGCTGGAGAGCGTTCCATTCCGATGAACCGACCGAGAACTACAGGCCAGGCGGCTGGTACACGAACGTGCGGCGGGCACCTCTGTACCGCCGCGACCTTGACCTGGTGGCTGAGGCCCCATCGGGAGAGATCGCCGCATTTGCCACGCTGTGGTACGACGATGTCACGCGCTCGGGCTACTTCGAGCCGGTGGGGTCTGTTCCCGAGCACCGCAAGCGAGGGCTGGCGAAGGCACTCCTGCTGGAAGGGATGAGGAGGATCCGGGACATGGGAGCGATCGTCGCGACCGCCGGAGGAGGGGGGGCATCGAACCCGGAAGCCGAGGGCCTCTACGCTTCTGCCTTCGGGAAGGATGGCCTGAGCTACACTGCCTGGGTCAAGCACCTCGACGGTGGAGCCTAGAGCAAGCCATCGGGGATGTGGACGGCGAACACACAGCTGTCAGCTCCGTCCAGCATCGTCCTCACAAGGTCCACCCGGGGTTTCTGTCCGAACACAGGCTCCCACTCCTGGACGTACCAGCCGCCGGAGCAGTGGCAGAAGGTCCGCGACACCTGCTTGCCCGTCCGGAGTGCATCGCGCACGAGGGGGCAGAAACAGGCCAGGTAGCGCTTCTCTGCCGGGTCACTCGCGTTGTGGTAGGCATCAGGCCGAGCGGGGCGGCGTTCGATCATCAGCAAGGAACTCGATCCCGCCTCGTCGATCCAGTAACGGCCGCCGAGGAGGGCCTCGTCCGTGATCCGCCGTACAAGAGCCCGCAGGTCCTTCGTCTCGTTCCACGCGCGGCTGAGGACGTCTCCACTCTGGACGATGTAGTGGTGGGCGCACCCGTTCATGATCCTGGCGCGAGCTTCCTCTGCGGGGACTTCACGATCGAGGCGCAACACCGCTCCGTGTACCCAGTCGGCCGTTTGCGCACCGTCGTGGGCCTCGACGAGGCCTTCGCTGCCCGCCATCACCCGACGGGCGGCGTCACGACCGGCGACGGCCGCCGTGCCGCGTTCGAGCGCGGAAAGCCAGATTGGGAGATGGTCCGGGACCTGGATCTCCGTCACGTAGCGCTCGGTGTGATCCCCATGCACCTCCGCACCCTCGTGGTACAGGAAGCGCTCCGGATCGTCTCCGGGCAGGAGCCTCCTGGTGCGGAGGAAGTCCCCCAGCTTCCGCTGGGCATCGCGAAACGCCCCGCCGTCCGGCCCGTCATCGAGAGGGCCGGCATACGTGAGGGAGAACATGCGCAGAGCGGGGAGCGTCGCGGTCCTGAATCCATCCCGTGTGACAGGGGTTGGGGTCGGGAAGGCGATCTCAACGGGGATACGCCCGTCCTTTGCGAAACCAAGAGCAAGGCACATCGGCGGTCCGGTGACGATGTCCGCCACCCAGGGTCGCAGTCGTGCGATCTCGTCAGAGATCTGGGCCTGTCCGCTGACTTCTCGGCGGACGGCGAGCACGTGCAGGGGGGCTACGTCCTTCGCAACGACTTCGCCGGACGGCACTGTTCCTCCTTCGAGCGGTGAGGGGATGCAGTATACAGCGCTCCCGCGAGACACGCGCGTTGTCTCGACCCGTCGCATTCCGCCGGCGCGGTACCGCTTGGGATGTGGTTTTGTCCATCGGTACGGGAAGGGCTATGATCCACGTTTGCTGTCTCGAGGAGGTATCGCCATGGTGAAGAGGAGCACGACGATCCGCGCCTTTGACGTCAAGACGGCCACTCCGGAGGAACTCCGGGCTGTGTACGCTCTTGTCTGGGGACCGCGGGGTCTGCGAACTGAAGAATGGCCCGACGACCCGCCGCGATCCTACGACACGTGGCTCAACAGCCTCCGAACGGTTCCGCCCTTCGTCGCCCTGCGCATTTGGGTCGCGTGGCAAGGCGCAGACGCTGTGGGTAGATCCACACTCGAGATCTACGACACGCCGGACAACCGCCATCTGGCGAACGCCGACGTCGGAGTCCTCGCGAGCCACCGCCGCCAGGGGATCGGCAAGCGTCTGCTGGTCCCCATTGCCCAGGGCGCCGAGACTGCCGGGAGAACCCTTCTCGTCGGCGGCACGGACTCAGCGATCCCTGCGGGCGAGGCGTTCATGGAACGGCTGGGATCTCGGCGCGGCATGGTGTCCCGCACCAACCAGCTCAGCTTGGTCGATCTCGACTCCGCGCTCATGAGGGCGTGGTGCGAACAGGGACCACGGAAGGAGTTCGACCTTGACTGGTGGGACGGGGCGTACCCGGAGGCGGAGGTTGATGCGATCTGTGTCCTGCGAGCGGTGATGAACACCGCCCCCCGCGATGACCTGGAGGTAGAGGATCAAGTGTGGACACCAGAGATGATCCACCAGCAGCAGGAGTCGTTGCTTCAGCGCGAGGTGGATCGCCGGACGCTCTTCGTGCGCCATCGGGCCTCGGGCGAACTCGCGGGGTACACGGAGGTGTTCTACGACCGAGCTCTCCCGCACGTGCTGCAGCAGGGGGATACGGGCGTGCTCCCCAAGTACCGCGGGCACGGACTGGGAAAATGGCTCAAGGGGACGATGGTCGAACGGGTTCCGCGCGAGTGGCCGGATGTGAGGTTCATCCGGACCGGGAACGCCAACTCGAACGCGCCGATGCTTAAGATCAACCACGCGATGGGGTTCCGGCCGTACAAGGACTGGACCATCTGGCAGGTCGAGGTGTCTAAGGTGAAGGAGTACCTCAGGCGGCATGAGTGACGGTGGAACCTGGCTTGCGCACATGATGCGCGGCTCTCAGACGACGTGCTCCTCGCTGTAGGCGCGGAGCGTCTGCTGAGCGAAGTCGGCCAGGGTGCGGCGGAGCGCGAGCGGCTCCAGAACCTCCACGCTCCCGCCCAGCGCGAGGATCTGCGTCCTTGCCTCATCAATCGACCCGAAGCTGATGTGTACGACATAGGGCCGCGGGGAGTCCGGCAAGACTGGCTCCTCGACACGCCGGATGGTCTCTCGCGCCCCCCGCGTGCTCAGTTCAGCGAGACCCTCGGGCGAAACACGCGCCGTGACCGGGAGGACCATCCGGTTGGCCTCCGCTCGCTGACACCATGCCCGCCAGTACGCAGCGAGATCGAAGCCTTGAGGCCGCACGAATACGTCCCGCTCCAGATGAGCCTCAAGAACGCGGCTCACGCGATCCACGCGCAGGAAGCCATCCGCACCGGCCCAGACCACGTACCACGTTGTCACCTTCGCCACAAGCCCGTACGGTGCGATCCGACGTTCCGAGCGGACGTCCTGAGCACGTTGCAGCGTGACTCTCATCCAGCGGCCTTCCATCACTCCCTGATAGAGCACAGAGAGGTGCTCGGCGGTTTCCTGCGGCGCGGACCACGGGACCGAGTCGAGGTGGACCTTCGCCTGAATCGTCTCGCCGGCGCCGCTTCGCACGCCCGGACGTGAGGCGGCAAGCTTCGTCAAGGCGTGCTTGAGGTCGGAGGCCACCCCCAGCTGGACCAGAGGCTGCGGGACGCTTGCCATGAGCAGAGCCTCCAGCTCAGCGCGGTTGAGGGAGAGAAGGCGATTCCGGAACTCCGGGTCAAGCGCACACCCGCCGTGCGGGCCTCTCTCCGTGACCACCGGGATCCCCGCGACGCGGAGTGCGTACAGGTCGCGGATCACCGTACGGCGGGAGACCTCCAGTTCCTCGGCCAGACGCGAGGTCGTCACGCGCCCGTCTACCTGGAGCAGCGCCAGCAGAACCAGCAACCGATCCGCACGCATCGGGATCCCGAGGGTCATTCTACTTCGGTGACAGGAGATGTCATCTATTGACGCCACAGTGACCTCTCGTGAGCGGCCCGAGGAGGGTCACCGGCGCCGGGGTGGCCGGGAGAGCTGCGGTCCCGGAACTCCGTGCGAGAGCAGACTGCTACGTCGCACACAGCCGCAGACGTAAGGAGGGAGCGATGCCGTTGAGAGAAGTGCGGATTGTCGATCTACCGCCGATCCGGGTGGCGAGTGCACACGGGTTCGGGAGAAACCCCGAAGACGAGGCGGCGCAGCAGATCGCCGAGTTCGCCGCGGCGATCGGCGTGGACCTGAAGTCTGGGACCGTTCGGACCTTTGGTTTCAACAACCCGGACCCGTCGCCGGGGAGCCCGAACTACGGGTACGAGATCTGGTTGCCCATCGGTTTCGACGTCAAGGCGACGGGCTCGATTCGGGTCAAGGATGTGCCGGGGGGCAAGCATGCTGTGACGCGGTTCACGGGGCTGTCGAACATCGGCCGGGTGTGGAAGGAGCTCGTTGCCTGGTTCGAGGACAGCCTGTTCACAGCTCCGCCGAACGGGTGTCAGTGCCTGGAATCCCCGCTCACGTGGGGCGAACCTGACCCAGAGAAGTGGGTGTTCGATCTCTATTTGCCGATCGCGGAGTGAGGCAGATCACCCAACTTCCGAGCCGGCGACGGGGAGGCAGACATGGCTCTGTCTCCCCGTCCTTCTTCTGTCGGGGACAGCTTCACCCGACGACGGCCTCTACTCCACCTCTAGGTCCGCACGCGCCTACCTGTCCCACAGATTCAGGGTGTCCAGTACCGCAATCGTGTTGATAGGTTAGGCCTCCTTGACCGGTGCGGGTGCCCCCGTCTTCGATCGACCGACCAGCGGACCTCAGGCCGGGGCCATCTGCTATGCTGACGCTGAGGTGTCTCAGCGGGCGACTGCGAGGAGGCAACGAATCTCCTCGGCTCGGGGCCACGGGGCGGTTCGAAGATCGTCTGCCCGGGCGTACCAGGGTCTGGCGTGACTTGCCTGCTGGCACCAGACTCATCCGGAGGGAGTACGAGGGCTCGTGCATCATCTCACACTGGGTGTCTTGGCCTTGCATCGTCCTCTCTATAGACGTATAAAGCGCCCCATACTTGGCGTTGCGTTCGGCGCCAGCTGCTATGTGGGCGATCTTCCCGGCTGTTCTGATGGGTTGGTCCCTCGGGACCAACGACGCGGCGAACGTGTTCGGCCTCGCCGTCGGTGCGCGAGCGGTTCGGTACCGCACCGCGGTCGTGTTGACGAGCGCGTTCGTCTTGCTGGGGGCGTACCTCGGGGGCGCCCGGGGGATGGCCACCTACGGGGCGCTCACCGGCCATGATCTGGCCACGGCGTTCTGTGTCGCGTTGGGAGCGGGGCTGACCGTGACCCTGATGACCCTCCGTGGCCTGCCCATATCGGCGACACAGGCGGCGGTGGGGGCGATTATCGGCGTCGCACTGGCCGCCGGCCGGCCGGTGGAGTGGGGGGTGATGGTGAGGATCGTCCTGTCTTGGATCACCTCGCCGTTGGGCAGTCTCATCCTCGCCTACCTCCTGCACCGCTTCTTGGGCCCGCCGCTGCAACGCCGCCTGGCGGGGATCACGGCGTACGACACCTTCTTGCGCTGGGCGATCATCGCGGTGGGGATCGGTGGGTCGTACGCCCTGGGCGCGAACAGCGTCGCCAACGTGACCGGCGTCTACGTTGGGGCGGGACTCCTCTCCGTCCCAGCGGCAGCGCTGATTGGCGGGGGGAGCATCGCCCTCGGGGTCTTGACCTACGCCCGCCGGGTGATGGAGACGGTGGGCGAACGGCTCGTCTACCTCGGGCTCCTGCCCGCCCTGTTCGCGGCGATCTCCCAGGCGGTGATCCTGCGCCTGTTTGCGTACGTTGGGGTACCCGTGTCTACGTCCCAGGCCGTGGTGGGCGCGGTGGTGGGGATCGGGCTCGTCAAGGGTGTGGCGGCCGTGAACGCCCGGCAGCTCAGCGCGATCTTCGTGGGTTGGGCGTTGACCCCGCTCGTGGCGGGCGTGGTGGGGTTTCTGCTCTGGCTGCTGCTCGGATCGGTGCTACCCGCGTAGCTATCTCCTCGCTTGCCGCTGAGTGGCATGAAGCCTAGGATGGTCGGGAAGAGACCCATGGCGATCTCACTGAAGAGCCTGAGAACGGGAGGTGTGATGGTGGGGGTACTCCTTCTCTCAGGGTGCTGCAGTCGGTTCGTTGAGATCGTCTCCATGCCGGACGTTGTGTTCCCGGGAGACCATGCTCTTGCAGAGGTTCGCACCTGCCCGGGATCCACGTGTGCGATCACCGTCACTCTGCCCGGCGGGGAGCGAAGCGAGAACGTCTTCCTGGACACGGCGATCGCAGATGGAAACGGTGTCGCGCGGTGGCGCTGGCTGGTTGGACCCGATACCCCGCTGGGATGGGGGTCCGTGGAGGTCATGGTCGTGCAGGGAGACAGGATTCAGCACGTGATCCGATCCATCGAGTCCCGTCGCGAGCGCCGGCTCACCGGCGCCGATACAGGCAAGGCGGTGCATTTGGATCGGGGAGCGGAGTTCACGATTGTCCTCCCTGGGAATCCCACGACCGGGTACGGGTGGGAGGTGACCGCTGTCCCGACTGCGGGAACCGTCGAGCTTGTCGAGCAGGCGTACGTTGCCGATCGCTGCGACGATCCGTGCCCGCCAGGGGCAGGTGGTACCTTCCTGTTCCGGTTTCGCGCCACTGGACTGGGGATGGCGGGCGTTCACCTTGACTACCGCCGGCCGTGGGAGGCCCTCCCGATTGACACGTTCGTGATCGAGGTCACGGTCTTGTGACGGCAGCGCGTCTTGGCCTGGCGCTCGATGAGGGGAGGCCAAGGAATCACGTCCTGAAGATTGACCCAGATCTGTAGCTGCGGTTAGAATGATCGCCCGGAGGGGTGGGTGAGCGGCCGAAGCCACTTGCCTGGAGAGCAAGTGCACCCCCAAAGGGTGCCGTGGGTTCAAATCCCACCCCCTCCGCCAGAAGGGCAGTTAGCGGTTCCAGGTTACAGGTTGGTCGGTTGGCGTAGGGGTAGGTGCAACGTGGGGAAGATCGAGCGGTTTGAGGATATCGAGGCGTGGCGAGAAGCTCGTGTTCTGGTGTGCCTGATCTACAGCCTGACAAGGACCCCTCCTCTCGCGGCGGATCGGAACCTTCGTGATCAACTGCAGCGCGCTGGTGTGTCCGTCATGGCCAACATTGCAGAAGGGTTCGAGCGCGGATCGAACCGGCAGTTCGTCCAGTACCTCCTTCAGGCCAGAGGTTCTGCGGGTGAGGTCCGCAGTCTGCTCTACGTTGCTCACGATCTCGATCTCATCGGAGAAGAGGAGTTCCAGGGCGCCATGGAGCGCGCGGCGCTGGTGATCAGGCTGCTGAGTGGGTTCGTGCGGTACCTCCGCCAGAGCGCGACGTGAGTCCAAGAGGCGAGCGTGACCGAACCGTTGACCCGCTAGCCGGGAACCTCTACACTGGTGTCCGGCCCGTGCAGGTGGGGGGTTAGCGGTCCCCTGTATCCACAACCCGCTCTAGGTGGAGCCGATGGGCCTCCCGAGAGGAAGGGGAGACGGAAGCGGCCTGGGCACCCCGGGCGATGACGGTCGAGCCCCCTGCGACGCACACCGGTGAACCCCGCTAGGCCCGGAAGGGAGCAACGGTAAGCTGGTCCCTGCGGGTGATAGGGGATCCCTTGGCCTGAGCTCGGTCCTCAGGAGCGCCCATTGAACCGGCCCCGACGGAGGCCCGCACGGGCTGCTACAGCGGTTGCAGGTTCTCGGTTGGCTCGTTACAGGTTCCGCTTTCGCGCCTACGCACCTTGACAGGGGGACAGGCGCTCGCTAGGATAAGGCGACAACATGATCCTGTTATCTTGTGACATGCGATGAGGTTCTCCCAGTCCAGCAAGTACGCGATCCTGACCCTGGTCCGTCTCGCCGCGGCGGGCGGGGGACCGGTCACGGTGCGGGATCTGGCCGCGGATGGCTCCATCCCCGAGCCGTACCTGGCGAAGCTCGTTCCCCCGCTCGTGCGGGCCGAGCTCCTCTCTTCTACGCGGGGACGCGGGGGGGGAATCTCGTTGGCGCGACCGGCCGAGGAGGTCTCGCTTGCCGACATCATCCGCGTCACAGAGGGGAACGCGGCTCTTCAGGAGTGCCCGTTCGAACCGGACCCGTGCCCAGGAAAGCCGGACTGCCCGCTCTCCCCTGTCTGGGACCCCCTACGGGAGAGGATGGTTCAGTTTCTTGAACAGACCACCCTCGCCTCTCTGGCGGCGCGGGTGAAGGGCAGAGGATGATCCCGAATACTACGTCGCACCGCCGAGGACGCCGAGATCGCAGAGAGCAAGGCTGTGACGGGTGACGTGTGAAGGGGGATGAGATGAAGCTTGTACGGACTACGGCTCACGGTGAACGGATCGCGGAACGGCCGCTTTCCTCCGCGCCCTCTGCGGGCTCTGCGGTGAGACGGTGGCGACGCACCGAACAAGGAGGTTGGGATGAGCGAGATGATTGGTAAGAAGCGGAAGGAAGCGCTGAAAGAGATCCTGCACCGGCTGCACGCCGGGGAGAGCCCGCAGCGCCTCAAGGCTGCGTTCCGCGACGCGGTGGGGAACGTCTCTCCGCAGGAGATCGCCCAGATCGAAGAGGAGCTTGTGCGCGAAGGGCTGCCGCGGGAAGAGCTGATGAAACTCTGCGACCTCCACCTCGCCCTGTTCGAGGAATCCCTCGCCGGGGCCGAGCTCGCCACCCCGCCCTGGCACCCGCTGCACATTCTGATGGCTGAGCATCGCGAGATGCTGTCCCTGGCGAACCGACTCGCCTCCCGGGCGCGGGAGGGCGCGGCATCGCTCCAGGCCAAAGCTGAGATGGAGGACCTCGTGAAGCACCTCGTGGCCTCGGAGAGCCACTACCTCCGGGAGGAGAACGTGCTCTTCCCGTACTTGGAGCGGCACGGGATCGTCGAACCGCCGAAGGTGATGTGGACCGAGCACGATAGGATCCGCGAGCTGAAGAAGGCCGTGGTCAAGGAGGCACCGGCGGGGAAGAACCTCGCCGAGGCGGCGATCGCCCTGAGCGAGACCCTGGCGAGCCACTTTCTCAAGGAGAACCGGATCCTCTTCCCGGCGGGGCTGCGGGTGATCCCGGAAGGCGAGTGGCCGGAGATCCGCCGCCAGTTCGACGAGATCGGGTACTGCTGCTTTACCCCGGCTGCGCCGCGGCCACCGGAGGCGCCGGGCGCTCCGAGCCCGACTGCGGGTCCCACGCCGAGCTCCGAGTTCCGGTTGCGGTTTCCCACCGGCGAGTTCACTCCCCGGGAGCTGGAGGCGGTGCTCAACACCCTGCCCATGGACATCACGTTCGTGGACCGGGACGACACGGTGCGCTACTTCAGCGGATCACAAGACCGGATCTTCGTCCGCACCGAAGCTGTGCTCGGGCGCAAGGTCCAGGACTGCCATCCCCAGAAGAGCGTGCACGTGGTGGAGAAGATCGTCGCCGACTTCAAGGCCGGGCGCCGTGAAGCGGCTGAGTTCTGGATCCGTTTCGGGGGCAAGCTCGTCTACATCCGGTACTTCCCCGTGCGGGGCCGTGGGGGCGAATACTTGGGCACGGTCGAGGTGACCCAAGACATCGGCCCGATCCAGAGGATCTCCGGGGAGCGCCGGCTCCTCGATGACTGACGCGAGGTACCTGTTCACCGCGGAGGCGCAAAGGGCGCAGAGAAAAGTGGTTGCGGAGCTGAATCCGAGTTCCCGAGGTTCTGTAGCGTCGCAGCTTGTCTGCGGCGAACGGCTGTCGGGGATGAACCCCGACGCTACGATCTCTCCTCTCTGCGAACTCCGCCTGCCTGGCGGCAGACAGGCGTCTCTGCATCTGGCGCGAGAAAGGAGACCATGATGGGCAAGCGAGAAGAGTTTTTCGCTGACCGGGAGCGCCTCACCGCGCTCACCCTGAAGCGGGCGAACCTGGTGACGAAGCGGTTCTTCGCCCTCGACACCGCGGCCTACGATGACGGGGCCCTTCCCCGGAAGGTGAAGGAGCTCCTTGGTCTGGTGGCGTCGCTCGTCTTGCGCTGCGACGACTGCATCACGTATCACGTCGTCGGGGCGTGGGAGGCGGGGGCAACGGGCGACGAGCTGATGGAGGCGATGTCGATCGCCCTGGTGGTGGGAGGGTCGATCGTCATCCCCCACCTCCGCCGGGCGGCGGCGTTGTTGGATGAACTGGAGGAAACCGATGAAAGCAGCCGTGATTGAGCTGAGAGACGGTGTCTACTGGGTGGGGGTCAAGGATTGGGGCTGGCGGTTGTTCGACGGGCTGATCCCGCTCCCCCACGGCACCTCGTACAACGCCTACCTCGTGAAGGGAAGCGCCAAGACCGCCCTCGTGGACTCTGTAAACCCGGGGTTTGAAGGCGATCTCCTCGCCAAGATCGGCGAGGTTGCGGATCCGGCAGAGCTCGACTACGTGGTCATGAACCACGCCGAGCCCGACCACGCCGGGTCCATCCCGGCGGTCCTCGCGGCGAGCCCGAAGGCGAAGCTCGTCCTCACTGCGAAGGGCGCGGACATGGCCACCCGCTACTTCCGGGTCTCCCGCGAGCGGATGCAGGTCGTGAAGGAAGGGGACACGCTCGACCTGGGCGGGAAGACCCTCCGCTTCATCGACGCCCCGTTCCTCCACTGGCCGGAGACGATGTTCACCTACGTCATCGAGGACAAGGTCCTCTTCCCGTGCGACTTTCTCGGCGCCCACACCGCGGCCGGGCTGTACGACGACGAGGTGGCTGATCTCGCGGTGCGCGCCCAAATGTACTTCGGCGAGATCATGATGCCGTTCCGCAAGGCCGGCGAGCGGGCGATGAAGAAGCTCGCCGATCTCCCGATCGAGCTCATCGCCCCCAGTCACGGCCCGCTGTGGCGACATCCAGAACGAATCCTCAGCTTGTACCGGAAGTGGACCGCCGGGGAGACGCTCCCCAAGGTCGTCGTGGCCTACGTCAGCATGTGGGGATCCACCGAACGGCTCGTCCGCATTGCCGCTGAGACGCTGCTCGGGCAGGGAGTCCAGGTCGCGGTGCACGAGCTGGCGCACGTGGACGTCGGGGACCTCGCCGGCGACCTCGTGGACGCGCGGGCGATCGTGCTCGGCGCGCCGACGGTGCTCGGCGCCCTCCATCCCGCGGCGCTGAACGCGGCCTACCTCGTGCGGACGTTGAAGCCGCCGCTGCGGTACGCGGCCGTGCTCAGCTCCTACGGCTGGGGCGGCGGCGCCCTGCGCCAGGCGGGCGAGATCCTCGGCCCGACCGGGATCGAGGTCGTGGGGGCGGTGGAGATCCACGGCGCGCCCGACGCGGACGCCGAGGCCCAGGCCGCGGCCCTCGCCACGCAGCTGGCGACCAAGATCCGCGGTTCGGAGCGATGACGAGAGCACGTGGGTCAGCGTGTAGCGTCGCAGCTTGTCTGCGACGAACGCACCGGGCCTGCGTAGCGTCGGACCCTGTGTCCGACGCAAGGCCGTCGGGCATGAAGCCCGCCGCTACGTTGGCCTGGAACCACGTCCTCACCGCCGAGACCGCCGAGAACGCAGAGAGAACAAGAGATTCTGGAACCGGGTTCAACCCTGAAAGGTCCCGCCTCGGCGCGCTCTGCGTCCTCTGCGGTGAAGCTGGATTGGCCGTCGGGATCAGGTGTTCGCCGCGCGGGCGATGGCACAGGTTTGGCAAAGGAGAGACACGATGAGCATGTTCTGTTACCAGTGCGAACAGGCGGCCTCAGGCCGGGGCTGCACCGTGAGCGGGGTCTGCGGCAAGGACCCCCAGGTCGCTGCGCTGCAGGACCTCCTTCTCCAGCTCACAAAGGAGATCAGTTGGCTCGCCCACGGGGCGCAGGCGCTGAACGCCCGCGACGACGAGGTGGGCGCGTTCGTCGCGGAGGCCCTGTTCACCACCGTCACCAACGTGGACTTCGATCCCCACCGCCTGCAGCAGACCATCGAACAGGGTCTGCGCATACGCAGCCAAGCGGAGAAGCTGTACCGCCAGGCCTCCCGCGCAACGGGGCGCGAGCCGGGGGGTGTTCCCCACAGCCTTCCCATCCCCGACGCCCGTGACCTGGATGCCCTCGTCGCCTTGGGCCGTACCGTCTCCCCCGCAGCGCGGATCGCTGCCGACGGGGCCGAGCGGGCCGGGCTCGCCGAGCTCGTCGTCTACGGTCTGAAGGGTGCGGCCGCCTACGCTGTCCACGCCCGATCCCTCGGTTTCGAGGACCACCGGGTCTACGCGTTCTTTCACGAGGCCCTGGCCGCGGTCCTTGAAGGCGGCCTCGACCGCGAGGCGCTTCTCTCCCTCGCCCTGCGCTGCGGGGAGGCCAACCTGCGGGCGATGGAACTCCTCGACCAGGGGCACACCCAGGCGTTCGGTGACCCCACCCCGACCCAGGTCCGGGTGACCCCGGTGAAGGGCAAGGCGATCGTCGTCTCCGGGCACGACCTCCAGGACCTGTACGAGCTCCTCCGCCAGACCGAGGGGAAGGGGATCCACGTCTACACCCACGGCGAGATGCTCCCCGCCCACGGCTACCCCGCGCTGCGGGCGTTCCCCCATCTCGTGGGGAACTACGGCGGGGCGTGGCAGGATCAGCGTCGCGAGTTCGCCGCCTTCCCCGGCGCGGTCCTCATGACGACGAACTGCATCCAGAAGCCGGCGGAGACGTACGTGGACCGCATCTTCACCTCCCACCTCGTCGCCTGGCCCGGGGTATGGCACGTGGAGGGCCGGGACTTCGCGCCGGTGATCGAGGCCGCCCTTGCCGCCCCTGGGTTCGCGGAGGACGCGCCGGAGCAGACGATCACCGTCGGCTTCGGGCGGAAGACGCTTCTCGATGCGGCGGGGTCCGTGCTCGACCTTGTCAAGGCGGGAAAGCTGCGGCACGTATTCCTCATCGGCGGCTGCGACGGCGCCAAGCCGGGCCGGAACTACTACACCGAGTTCGCGACCTCCGTGCCCGAGGACTGCCTGATCCTCACCCTCGCCTGCGGGAAGTACCGGTTCAACAAGCTCCCGTTCGGCGAGTTGGAGGGACTGCCGCGGCTCCTCGACGTGGGGCAGTGCAACGACGCTTACGCCGCGATCCGCCTCGCCGGGGCGCTGGCCGAGGCCGCGGGGTGCGGGCTGAACGACCTGCCTCTGTCGCT
Source organism: Acetothermia bacterium UBA7521 (assembly GCA_002479455.1). Lineage (GTDB taxonomy): Bacteria > Bipolaricaulota > Bipolaricaulia > Bipolaricaulales > Bipolaricaulaceae > Bipolaricaulis. Next base: position 7,129 of record DLNB01000049.1, on the reverse strand, counting down.
CATCCTGTCGTGGTACGAGCAGAAGGCGGTGGCGATCCTGCTCACCCTCCTCCACCTCGGGATGCGTGGGATGCGGTTGGGCCCCAGCCTGCCCGCGTTCCTCACCCCTGAGGTGCTGGAGGTGCTTGGCGAGGCGTTCGACCTCACGCCGATCCGAACGCCCCAAGAGGACCTGGCCGCGGTCCTGGGCTGAGCGATGGCGTCTCCCCCTTAGGATGGGCGGTAGGCTCACCGGGGCGTGTCTGATCTACACTCGCTCTCCAAGCCGAGGGCGCGGTACACTCAGTGGGCATGTTGCTGTGGTCGTGAGGAGGGAGCGATGAAGCACGAGTTCACCGCAGTGTTTGAGCGCGACGGAGACTGGTTCATCGCCTACTGCCCCGAGATCCCGGGGGCCAACGGGCAGGGACAGACGAAGGAAGAAGCCCGTCAGAGCTTGGTCGAGGCGATTGCCCTAATCCTCGAAGACCGCAGAGAGGACGGGTTACGAGGAGTCCCGGCCGACGCGGAGTTCGAGACAGTCGCAATCGAGTGAAGCGCGTTGCTCTGCTGCGACATCTTCGCCAGCACGGGTGCCATCTCAAGCGAGAAGGTCGTTCTCATTCGTTGTGGACCAACTCTCGGACGGGGGAGAGGTCGAGGCTGTGCCTCGCCACAACGAGATCCCCGATGGGCTAGCGCAGAAGATCTGCCGTCGTCTGTCCGTCTCGAGTCCACGGCGATAGCGATCTGAGCGAGGCTGACTTGGATGGATGTGCGGAAACTGTGATCTCGCAGAGCTCCCGTCCCTCTCCCCCGCGTGGGAGAGAGGAGGGTGAGGGGGCGTCAGGCCTTCTGGCAGCCCGGGCAGGTGTAGATCGCCCCGCCCATGTACACCTCCTTGCGGAGGATCGATCTGCACGCCGGACACGGCTGGCCCACGGTGTGCTTACTCAGCACTGTCGTGTACCCGCCGGGGCGACCGAACAGGTCGCGCTCCGTGTCCCGGCCTCCTTGTTCCGTCATCGCCGCGAGCACGGTTTTCACCGCCCGGAACAGGGCGTCGAGCTCCGCTTCGGAGAGCGTCCCCATCTTGCGCTTCGGGTAGACGCGCGCCGCCCACAGGATGTCCTGGAGGACGCCGTTCCCCAGCCCGGGGATCCGCTGCTCGGTGGCCAGAAACGCCTTCGCCGAGAGCTTCGGCGTTCCTGCGTCGCGGAGCGAGTCGAAGTACGGGCGATCGAACGCGTCGCCCAGCGGAGACGGCCGTTCCTTGGCCAGGTCGTATTCGAGAAAGCCCGCCTTCTCGCCCCGCGGGAGACAGAAGAACCCGCCCCACATCTGAGCTGTCGCGCTGAGCGCGGTCCCGTCCGCGAGTTCGAGGAGGAGCTGGTGCTTGGCGGGCCTGGGTTCCCGTTGCGCGTGATAGCGGATCGGGGCGCCGACCGCGAGCACCCGGTCTTCGACCTCGATCTCGATCGTGGCCCCCACGCCGCCGGCGCGGCCGATCGCCTTCCCCGCCAGATGGGCGTTGTACGCAGCCGGGTCGCCCGTGTACCAGGCGAACCTGTGGGGGGACGCGTTCGCCACCGCGCGGGCGATCCGTATTCCGGCGGCCGTCGCGTTGATCTGGTCGGCGATGACGACTGTTTCCGGTAGTTCGATCATGCGCCCTCCACCTGCGTGAGCTGAGCTCCAGGGAGACCACCGACGACCTCGCGAAAGCCGCACCGTCGTTGAACGAGAAGAAGGGAGCAGCCTCCGGCACCACTTCCATCCATCAGGGGGGGGGACTGGGCTTCGGTGCCAACGCCTGGCGCAGGAGCAGGATGAAGCGTTCCAGATCTTCGACGCCGTCGGTCAGAAGCCGATGCAGTTCGGCGTCGTCCACCTCCCAGTAGATGTGAACCAGACGGTTTCGGAAGCGAGCCATGTTCACAAGGTGGTCGGCGAACTCCGCGGGGAGAACGCCGGCCTTCCCCAGGAGGCGGAACACGTCGCCGTAGTCCTCCGGCGTGCCAAGCGAGTTCTTGCTGATCAGATGGTTGCCGACGTCGATCGCCGCCTCGATGCACACGATGAAGTGGTACTTGGCCGACGCGACCTTGTGGGGATCCGCCAGGAAGTCGGCCTGTGGAATCGCACGGAGCTCCTCCAGCCTCCGGATCGCCCTCGCCAGTTCGCCCAGAAGCCTGCGAACACGCGTGTCATTCCGCTCCAAGGCCCAGCACCTCCCGCAGCTGCTCCCGCCGAAACGGGGCGAAGTCGAGGTACCGGGAGACCATTGCGGCTTCGAAATCAGCCCTGAGGTCATCGTCCCCGACGAACACGGGCGTTCCGTGCTTGATGACCTCGTACCGGAACGAGAGAGGTGCCCGGTTGAGAATCCTCACGTCCAAAGGGGCGGTCAGGCCCGCCCCCCGTAGGGCCACCTCAAGCTCGGACTCAAGCATGACCTCGTAGGACAGAGTGGACCCTGACAGCGCGGAGTCGCCCACGTACACGGCGATGTCGAGATCCCGAAAGGGGCGCCCTTCGGCATACGAGCCGTGCACGTAAGCGACGAGGATCTCCTTGCGTGCCGCAAGGGCCTGCGCCAGCGTGTCCACGACCCGCTTGTGCGTGGTGTCGTCCACAGGCGGTCTCGGCCGGGTGTGTCGCATCGTGTGCCCCTTCGTCTGCATTCTACACAACGAGCGGGACCGGCCCCTTGGCCCCCGTCATGCCGCGCGCCCGTTCAGCTTCGCCCGCGACGCCTTCACAAGTGCATCGAGATCAAGCTCCAGGGGTGCGAACTTCTGCGACAGGCGCAGGGCCTCGAAGTAGCCTTTCAGACGCCCATAGCGCTCGTACTCGGCAGGCGAGAGAAGCGCCCCGGCCAGTTCCCCCTTTCGCTCGTTGAAGATCGGGATGGGGGAACGTGCCTCCGCAGCCTCCCTGAGGAGCCGGCTGAGGTCCTTCTTCCCCTCCGCCACCGATACCCGAGCAGTGGTTCGCATGATGGTCTCATTATAGGACCATCTGTGTAGTCTTATAGTCTTACAGGCCTCGGCCTCGTTGCACGCAGGTGGATGTTGGGGGTTGTGGTTGACCATTGGCCACGGATTACGCGCTCTCAGCGAGTACTGGACCGATACCCTAAGAACGAGGGTTTGAACCCCAGTACAGGAGGTCACCCTGGGAATGGCGCTTCGACTCCAGAGCGCTCGCTACAGGTAGTCCACGCAGCCATGGGTGTTCGGGTCGCCGACGGCGTGCTCGAGATAGCTCTCGAGGGCGGCGACCTGAGATGAGAGGCTGCTTCGCGGGCAACGGCTCTCGGTGAACAACAGGATCTTGGGGAAGCGCTTTCCGGCTCGATACCACCGATCGGCGAGAATGAGGTAGTCCCTTCGGTTGTAGGTCACGAGGTTTCGCTCGTGCTCGGCCGCGTAGCGAAGCTGGGATTCGTCGGGGAGCCCATCATTGCCGACCTCGTGGGACGAAATCGCGTCGCGCCCCTGTTGACGTAGGGCCTGGGCAATTCTCGGGCTGATGTCCTCATCCAGGTACAGCTTCACGTGCCTGGTCGGCTCTCGTGCTGCGGGAACAGGTGTCCGTAGCGACGCTCGGCTTCGGGCTTGTCCAACTCCCGCTGGCGCTCGATCTCCCCTTCGATCTCATCTCGGTAAATCCGGGCATACCCCAAGGCATTGCGCAGCTGAGACGGGGTGAGCCAGTCATAGGCCGCCTGGAGACGCTCGACATCCTCTTCACACTCGCGGTAGGCCGCGACCACTTCCCAGACCTCAAGGCCGGTTCCCGCGATGACCGCGCGCCGGCCGGCGGGGCCATGAGCGAACAGGATCCCCGGACAACGTCGGGTGCGCACGGCCTCCTCGATGAGATCGCGGAGCACGGCGCTCAACGCCCTCCGCTCCTCACGGGCAAGGCGGTCCACTTCACGCTGGATCTCGTCTTCAAGGCGAATGCTGACACGTGCTGACTTTGTCATCCTTGTCCTCCGGAGCTCATGTTAGCCGTGAGGGACGGGGTTGTCCAGCCCACCGGGGGACAGACCTTCGCCTTCTCAGAATCGCCCGCCCAAGACAGGAGGACCCTAAGAATGAAGGTCTGAAGGTCTGACTCCGGCGTACCAACCGCTGGCTAACGTTGGCAGAGCGACTCAGGCGGTACAATAGCGGCGGAGGTGAAAGGATGGCGATCACGCTGCTGGGGCAAGCGTTCACCGAGGCAGCCCAGCTGGCTGAAAGCGACCAGCCAGCCGTCGTCGAGTGCATCTTAGGGGAACTCCAATCGGAGCGTCTGTAGTAGGAGACCTTCGCCGCATCGCGCTGCGAACTGGGCCGTCTGGCCGAAGAGGCGCAAGCCGGGCTGCACGCAGGGAAGACAAGACCGCTGGGATTCGCAAGAGCCAAGCCTTGCTTCCCTGGTGGCCTGTACCATGGCTGAAGCCAAGCAAGAATGAGGACTTGACCCTTGCCTTTGTGGGCGTCGTCATGAACGATGTTGGGTCATCTAAAGAGGGCGGGAAACCCGATACACCGTGCACATGAAACAGGACGACATACTGCGAGACCTCCGTGAACGCTCCGGCAGGGCTGTGGCCCATTACTGGAAGACACGGGCGGGACAGAGGGACAAGCAGAAGCTGACCGGGAAGGCTGACCAGGGACTGCGCAGCGCAGTGACCGGCGGTGCACAGATGGATGGTTTCATCGACCTCTTCACCGAACTCATCACGGATTCCGGTATTCCCGAGCTGTACGTCTTCAGGAAGAAGGCGGTCGAGCTTCCGGGGTTCTTCCGTCCCACCAAGGAATGGGACCTGCTTGTCGTGCGTGAGGATACGCTTCTCGTTGCCATCGAGGCAAAGTCACAGGTCGGCCCATCTTTCGGCAACAACTTCAACAATCGGACCGAAGAAGCGCTGGGAAGCGCCCTTGATCTATGGACTGCTTACCGGGAACGCGCCTATCTGACAAGTCCCCAGCCATTTGTGGGTTACTTCTTCATGCTGGAAGACTGCGAGGCCTCCAACCGGTCGGTCAGGGTGCAAGAGCCGCACTTCAAGGTGTTCCCGGAGTTTGTGGGTGCTTCGTATCTGCGCCGCTATGAACTCCTCTGTCGGAAGCTCGTGCTTGAGCGACACTACACGGCAGCGGCCTTCATCTCCGCGACGGCTGACGGTGGAATCCAGGGACGTTTTTCAACGCCAGCCGAGGATCTCTCTCTCGAACGCTTCGCCCGAGTCCTTGTGGCGCATCTGCGGGCGCTGGGGTAACCACATGGAGATAACCGTTCATAGACTGATCAACGGTGATGCGCGGGATCTATCCTTCCTCAGCGACGCTTCGGTTCACCTCGTGGTAACCTCGCCCCCCTACTGGAATCTCAAGCGGTACAACGAACACCCTGGCCAACTCGGCCACATCCAGGATTACGAAGCGTTCCTGTTCGAATTAGAGAAAGTCTGGAGGCACATCTACCGAATCCTTGTTCCCGGTGGCCGTCTGGTGTGCGTCGTCGGGGATGTCTGCGTCGCGAGGCGCGATTTCGGACGCCACCTTGTGTTTCCACTGCACGCCGACATCTGTGTCATCTGCCGGCGCATCGGATTCGACAACCTCAACCCAATCATCTGGCACAAGATCGCAAACGCCTCCTATGAGGTCGAGAACGGGTCCAAGTTCCTTGGGAAGCCCTACGAGCCGAACGCCATTATCAAGAATGATATTGAGTTCATACTGATGCAGCGGAAGCCGGGCGGGTACAGGAAGCCAACGAATAAGCAGCGAGAGGCAAGCCGGATTGCCAAGGATGACTTCGACCGATGGTTCCAGCAGACATGGAATATCACGGGTGCCTCTACCAAGCAGCATCCCGCCCCGTTCCCATTGGAACTTGCCACACGTCTTGTTCGCATGTTCTCCTTCACCGGTGACACCGTGTTGGACCCGTTTTGCGGGTCCGGGACTACAATGGTCGCGGCACTGCGGACGGGCCGAAACAGCGTGGGTGTTGAGATTGACCCGGAGTATTGCCGAATGACGGCGCGCTACCTGAAAGCTGAGACCGCCGATCTTTTCTCAACCACGAAGCTCCTGTTTGAAAAGGCAGCTACCGAAACGGCGAGCCATGTAAAGGAGGATCCCGCCCTATACGAAGTCCGACCGGCCAGGAAGAGACTTGAATAGGCCAACAAACGCATGCAGCGGACGGCGCTTCACGCCGCAGCTGATGCTGGGCGTTAGGCCGCGATAGGAACACGGGAGGCGTTCCCGTAATGCCTGCACCACTGGTAAGCAAGATCCTGCAATCGCTGAATCGTGAGGTCATCAACCAACTCGACCTCGCGGCGGCGGTCGAGCATCCTGGTGAGAGCGGCCGGGCGCGGGAGCAGATCATCTCCAGCTATCTACGCCGGCTGGTCCCTGGAGAGTTCGGCATCGACACCGGCTTCGTGTTTGACGCTCAGGGCAGTATGAGCAGACAGATCGACGTGGTGATCTACCGGACGGGCTACCACCCCGTGTTTGAGATCGGTGGCATCAAGCACTTCATGGTAGAGTCTGTTGTGGTGGTTCTCGAGAACAAGGCGTCCATAGGCAGCCGTGACAAGCTTCGAACCGCCCTCGACAACATCAGGTCCGTGAAGGCCCTTGATCGCACAAATGGCGGGACGAACTACCTGGTCGTTGGGGGTGAGCACGGCCCGCTCGTCAATCCAGACAAGTTCGAGCATCAGGTATTCGGAGCCATAGTGACGGAGCACTCCTTGAGCCTATGCTCGCTGAAAGACGCTCTATTGGAGTTCCTCCGGGCGCAGCCTGAGAGACGTCACTGGCCGAACATGTATGCCGACGTCAGGGGTACCTGCGCGCGCTTCCTCAAGGGGAACCCCTGCCCCACTGAGGTGACCGCGGTGCCCGCTGAGGCTGAGTACCTCTGCTTGACCGACCCCAGCGCGGAGAACTCCTTGCCGCCGCTGCTGGACCTCACGTTTGAGTTGATCAACTTCCTCAGAGTCGCGCCCATCGTCGACTACACGCCCACTGCATACCTCGGCGGCAACATCGGGCGCAATCACTGGTGGAAGCTGTGAGAAGGGCGCGGCTTGAGCTCGGTGTGGAGTTGCCCCGCTTTGGTG
>DLNB01000055.1 GCA_002479455.1 Acetothermia bacterium UBA7521 | reverse complement strand
GATGGGTGGGCTCGCCGCTGGGGTCTACGGTCGGCTTGCCGGCCTGGACACGACGATCTTCGAGATGCACGACAAGCCCGGCGGCCTGTGCACGGCGTGGACGCGCAAGGGGTACACGTTCGACGGGTGCATCCACCACCTCGCCGGGTGCCTTCCCGGAACCCCTACCCACCGCATGTGGGAGGAGCTGGGGGCGATGCCGCGGGAGGTCCTCTACCCCGTCGACCTCACCCAGGTCGAGACGCCGGACGGGGAGGTTCTCACCGTGCACACGGAACTCGATCGGCTGGAGGCGCATCTCCTCGACCTCTCCCCACGCGACAGCCGCCTGGTCCGCCGCTACATCCGCGCCCTTCGCGCGTTCACCCGGTTCGACCTGTTCGACGCGATGACCGGGTCGTGGCACGACTGGGCACGTCTTCTCCGCCGCGCGCCGACCGCGATGCGCTGGGGTCGGCTGACGATGCGCACGTTCGCGGAGCGGTTTCGCGACCCGTTCCTGCGCCGGTCGATGGCCACGATCCAGTACGACTGGCAGGACACGCCGGTCTTCCTGCACCTGAACATCCTCGCCGGAAGCGCTGTCCGTCGGTACGGGTTCCCCGCCGGGGGATCCCTCCGGTTCGCCCAGGCGATCGCGGACCGGTACCTCTCCCTCGGCGGCGAGATCCGCTACCGAACGAAGGTCGAAGCGATCCTGGTCAAGAAGGGGCGCACGATCGGGGTCCGCCTGGGCGACGGCACGGAACACCGGGCGGACGCGGTGATCTCCAACGCCACTCCCTTTGCCACCCTCCACCGTCTCCTCGGCGGGAGTTACCTCGATGACAAGCTGCGGGCGTCGTTCGCCCGGCCCCAGGATGAGATGGTGATGGGCATCCACGTCTCGCTCGGCCTGGCACGGGATCTCGCCTCGGAACCGCACGCGATGGTCCTCTGGCTCCCCGAGCCAGCGCAGCTTGCGGATCGGGTTCGCGATCGGCTGGATCTGGAGCTGTTCGGGTTCGATCCGTCGCTCGCCCCGCCGGGGAAGGGCGTCCTGAAAGTGCTCCTCGACACGGCGTGGAGCTACTGGGCGGAGCTGGGACGCGACCGCGAGCGGTACCGTACGGAGAAGGAACGCTTGGTGGAGGAGGTCCTCCAGCTCCTGGAACCTCGGCTTCCCGGGATCACGGGCCAGGTCGAGGTGTGGGACGTCGCCACTCCGCTCACCACGGAGCGGTACACAGCTGTGGGCCCGGGGTTCGCGTCGTCGCCCCAGTGGGGGGCGATGATGTTCGCCCGGCCGATGACCGTGCCGGGGGTGCAGGGCCTCCAGATTGTGGGGCAGTCCGCCGGCGGGGCGGGGATCCCCGGCTGCGCAGTGATGGGCCGCAACGCGATCCGAGCAGTAGGCTAGCTCGGGACCGCTGGGGTGTCTACACAGGTATATACTATTCGGGGCAGGTGACCCCTCAGGGGGAGGTGAGGCATGGCGCTCCCGCGCTCCTCGGCCGGACCGCGGATCCTGATGGTTGGGTACAACGGCGCGAACAACACCGGCGCCGAAGCGCTCCTCCTCGCGGACATCGCCGACGTGCAGGCTGTGCTCGGGCCCCAAGCCCGGATCACCATCCCGTCGCTCAATCCCGCGAACCTGCGCCGCTACGTGCGCGAAGACGAGCACCTGAAGATCGTCCGCCTCCCGCCGGTGTTCTTCCGCGCTGCCCGGCGCCTCGTACGTGAGCACGACCTGGTGATGCTCGTCGAGGGCAGCGCGTACATGGACACCTGGACATCGGCCCTCCTGTGGGCGTTCCTGTGGGTGACGCGGTGTGCGAAGGCCTTCGGCAAGCCGTCCCTGGCCTATGCCGTGGACGCCGGGTCCCTCAAGCCGGCGAACGCCCGGCGGGTGCGACGGGAAGCGAGCAAGACCGACCTCATCATCACCCGCAGCCACGGCGCGGCGGCGCGGCTGCGGGGGTGGGGCGTCACGAGCCGGATCGAGGTCACGGCGGACAACGCGCTCACCTTCGCCCCCGATCCGTCGGACGCGGGGGTGCTGCCGCGCCTGTGGCCGGATGCGACCCCGCGGGTTGTGGGGATGGCGGTGGTCGACTTCCACCTGTGGCCGGTGGTCATCCGCCCGTTCGGGCGGCGGGCGAGCTGCTACCGCTGGCCGTACTACTTCCGACGCTCCCGGGCGCGGTGTGCGGCGAGCCGCGCTTTGGCCGCATCCTACGCTGCCCTGGCCGACCAGGTCGTCGCCGACCACGACGTGGGCATCGCCCTCATCGCCATGGAACAGCTCGACGAGCCCTTGGCCACCGCGGTGCGGGAAGGCATGCAGCAGAAGGATCGGGCTCGCGTGTTCTCGTCGCGCACCCTCAACGCGTCGCAGATGACGTGGCTCCTGCGGAGTCTGACCGCGCTCCAGACGTCGCGCTACCACGCAGCAATCCTGTCGCTCGCGGGGCGCGTGCCGCAGGTCGCGGTGGGGCACGACCTGCGGTTGAGGACCCTCTACGAGGAGCTCGGGCTCCGCGAGCGGTACTTCGTCGAGCCCGAGCGGCTGGACGTCCTACCTGCGCGGATCGCCGAGCTTCTGGGTTCCCCCGGGGAGCAGCAGAAGATCCTCTCTTCCGGATCCGTCGAGCTGCTCGGCCGCGCCCGGCGAAACCGGGAACTCCTGCGGGCGTTTCTCGCCGAACGGGGGTGGGCCTGACGCCGACCGTACTCGTCACCGGCGCCGCGGGGTTCGTCGGCACGGAGGTCGTGAAGCGGCTCATCGGTCGCGGCTGCGCGGTCGTGGCGCTCGCCCGGGCCCCTGACGGCGACGCGGCGCGGCGGCTGGCCCGTGCGTGGTGGGATTGGCCTGATCTTCGGGCGAAGATCGGCCACGGGATCGAGCCCGTCGCGGGCGATGTGGCTGCCCCCTTTCTCGGGCTTGGTCCCGAGGTCTACGCGGACCTGGCGCGGCGGGTGACGCACCTCGTCCACGCGGCGGCCGACCTCCGGCTGAACGCCCCGCTCGAGGCGCTGCGGGCGACGAACGTGGACGGCGTACGGCACGTGCTTCAGTTCGCCCAAATGGCGCGGCAGCACGGATTGGCCCGTCTGGGGCATGTCTCCACGGCCTACGTCGCCGGCGCCCACCGCAGCGTCGTGCCGGAGGACGATCTGCCGGCAGCGCCCCGGTTCCGCAGCGCCTACGAGCGGACGAAGCACGAGGGCGAATCGTTGGTGCGAGCTGTGATGGGAGAGGTGCCCGTGTCCGTGTTCCGCCCGGGGATGATCGTCGGCGATTCAGATACGGGGTACATCAGGACGTTCAACACCGTGTACTACGCCCTGCGGCTCCTCCTCACGGGCCGGCTCCGCGTGCTGCCCACCTCGCCCGCGATGCGGTTGAACCTGATCCCGGTGGATTACGTCGCCGACGCGGTGACGCACCTCCTGTTCAACCCACGGGCGGAGGGGCTCACGTTCCACCTCACCCCGCCTGCCGAGGAGGCCCCCACCGCGGGCGAGCTGGTCGGGTTCGTCCGCGCCTGGGCGCGCCGCGAGCTGGGGGCGCGCATTCCCCGTCCTCTGTACGCGCCGTTGCCCGAGCGGGCGGTTGCCGTGTTCGGTTCCCTCGCGCCGCTTGCCGCGTACGTCCGGGAGCGGTGCCGATACGAGCGTACGAACACAAATCGCGTGCTCGGACCGTACACGCTCGACTGGCGGGAGATGATGCCCCATCTGCTTCGGTTCGCCGTCCGCTGCGGGTTCCTGCACCGCTCGGAACGCACGGTCCACGAGCAGGCGCTGGTGCGGCTGGCGAGCCGCAGCCGGCCGGTGCGGTACCACGACCTGCGCGGCGGGAAGACGGTGGCCCAGGATCCCGCTGTCCTGCGTGGGGAGATCCTGCGGGCAGCGGGGGCGCTCCGTGCCCTCGGCGTGCGCCTGGGGGATCGGGTGGCGCTCGTGGGTCCGAACGGCACGCGCTACCTGATCCTGGACACCGCGATCGGCCTCTCCGGGGCGGTGAGCGTTCCTCTGTACTACACGAGCCCGCCTTCCGAGGTGCGCGCCATCCTCGCCGACAGCGGGGCGAAGGTCCTGTTTCTCGGCCAGAATTCGTTCCTCGATCGCCTGGGCGAGCTGGGGGCGCCGCGGACCGTGGTCTCGTTCGCCCGCGAGGTGCCCGAGGATGAGCTTCCCTCCGGCGTGCTGGGGTGGGAGGCGTTCCTCGCGTCCGGTAGAGGCGAGGACCTTATCCGGAGCCCGGTCGGGCCGGACGACCTCGCCACGCTCCGCTACACGTCGGGCACGACCGGGGGCCCGAAGGGCGTGGTGTTCCGCCATGATCAACTGCGCTGGATGGCGGAGACGTTGGGGAGCCTCCTTCCGTGGGGGCCGCGGAACCGGCCGGGGACGTACCTGTCGTTCCTGCCCATGAACCACGTCGTGGAAGGGATTCTGGGCACGTACGCCCCGCACTACATGCCCGCGCAGGTGGACGTGACGTTCCTCGACGACTTCCGTCGGCTGGCCGTTGCGCTGCGGTGCGTGCGGCCAACGGTGTTCTTCTCCGTACCCCGGTTCTACGAGAAGCTATGGGACGCGTTCCGCACCAGCGCGGTCGGCCGGGGGCACGGTGAGCACGGACCGATCGTGCGTCCTCTGCTGCGTCCCCTCGTCCGACGCCGCCTCCTCTCCCGTGCGGGCCTCGACCGCTGCGCCCAGCTCATCTCCGGCTCCGCTCCGATCGGCGAGGGGTTGGTCCGCGACCTCGCGGGTCTGGGGATCGAGGTCCACAACGCGTACGGGCTGACTGAGGCGCCCCTCGTGACCCTCAACCGGGTGGGAAGGAACCGGTTGGGCACGGTGGGCGAGCCGCTTCCAGAGACCGAGGTGCGCCTGGCCGACGACGGGGAGATCCTCGTGCGTGGCCCCCAGGTCACGCCGGGGTACTGGGGGCGTGAGGTCGAACACCCGTTCCGCGACGGGTGGCTCCTCACCGGCGACCTCGGGGAGCTGCGTGACGGGTTCCTCTCCATCACCGGCCGCAAGAAGGATCTCCTCAAGACGGCGTACGGCAAGTACGTGAGCCCGGGGAGGGTGGAGGCCCTCCTCAAGGGGATCCCGGACGTGGTAGAGGCGATGGTGGTGGGAGAGGGACATCCGTACTGCGCCGCGCTGCTGTGGGTGGCCAAGGGCGATCTCCGTCCGGAGGAGGCGAGGAAGCTCGACGACGCGGTGGGAACGGTCAACCGGAACCTCTCCCACCCCGAGCAGGTGAAGGCGTGGGCCGTGCTGGCGCACGACCTCTCGATCGAGAGGGGGGAGCTAACCGCGAATCTGAAGCTCCGGCGGGCGTTCGTCCTCGAGCGCAGGGGCGAGGAGGTCGCGGCCCTGTACGGAGCGAGCACTCATCCAGAGGGGGTTCTCCACCTCGGGCGGGCGGCGCCCCCGCCGTGAGCCTACGGCTGCGTCTGGTCGGGCGGTGGCTTCCCTCCTTCGTGAGCTGCTGGATGCTGGATCGGGTCGCGCGGACCACGAACGGTGCGCTCGACGATCTCCTCGCCGAGCACGCTTGGGAGGAGCTGAAGCGAATCCGAGCGCGTGAAGGGCGCTCTCCGTGGCGGCTCCCCGCGCGGCGGGCACGGATGGCCCAATGCCACTGTCTGCGCGTGCTCGCCTTGGCTCGCGCTCTCGGGGAGAAGCGGGCGGTGGAGCTGGCGCGTGCGCGGCTGTTCCCCGTCGGGGTGGCCCTCGGCCGAGAGGCGCGGCGCTTCCTCGGCATGCGCGATGCCCTCGACGATGTGGAGCGAGCGGCGCGGGTCCTGTACCGCGCCCTGGGGATCACCTTCCGGCTTGATCCCGGTCCTCCGCCGAGGCTCATCGTCGAACGTTGCGCTCTCGCCCAGCACTACGGTTCCCTCGCCTGTCGGGTCCTGTCCGCGGTGGACGAGGGCGTTCTGGCTGGGCTGAATCCACACTTGCGCATGGCGTTCTCGGAGCGGTTGACCGACGGGTGCGCCGCATGCGTGGCGGAGATCTCGGAGGTGAACGGGCGATGACCGATCGGCCCACCGCGGTCGTGGTTGGCTCGGGTGCGGGCGGGGCAACCGCGGCCCGCGAGCTCACCGAGCGCGGGTGGGGCGTCCTGGTCCTCGAGGCGGGGAGGCCGTTTCGCCCGCTCGCCCGATCCTTTCTCCGTCCAGCAGAACCGCTGCGGAGGCTCGGCCTTCTGGGGCCGCCGCGCACCGTCTCCCGCCTCTTCCCCCACCTCGATGCGATCCGCACCGCGGGCGGGATCGAGCTCGTCCGCGGGTTGACCACCGGCGGGAGCACAACCCTCGCCTGCGGGAACCTCGTCCGCGCGGAGCGCGGCCTCCGGGAGATCGGGCTCGACCTCTCTCCCGAGTACGCCGAGCTGGAAGCGCTCCTTCAGCCCCGACCCACCCCGATCGAGCGCTGGCGGCCGGTGAGCCGGGCGATGTTCGCCGCGGCGGAGGGTCTTGGGCTGGCGCCGAGACCTGTACCAAAGGTCGTGGATCCGGAGCTGTGCGTGGCGTGCGGGCTGTGCGAGGTCGGGTGCGCGCAGGGCGCGAAGTGGGATGCCCGACGGTTCTTGAGCGATGTTCGGCGGAACGGGGGAGAGGTACGCACGGGGATGCCGGTGGAGCGGGTCATCTTCGAACGGGATCGGGCCGTGGGCGTGGCGGTGGGCGATGAGATCGTCCGGGCGGACGCCGTGGTCCTCGCCGCGGGCGCGATCGGGACGGCTCAAGTCCTCCGTCGATCGGGCCTTCCGGTGGCCGATCGGCTGTGGGTGGACGTGGTGGTCACCCTGGGTGGGCAACTCGCCGGTGCGCATCAGCTCGACGAGCTGCCGATGGTCTGGTACGCGCAGCGCGAGGGGTACATCCTCTCCCCGTACCTCGACATCTTCTCCCACTACTTCCATCCGCCGTGGCGACGGGTGCGGCTCGCCGACCGCGTGGGGCTGATGGTGAAGCTCGCCGACGCGTCCGTTGGCACCGTGCGCGCCGACGGGACGGTGGATAAGGCGCTCACGTCGGAGGACGAGCGCCTGCTCGGCGCGGCGCTCGATCGTGCCCGGGCGGTCATGGGAGAGGCCGGTGTGCGCGGGCCGTTCGTCCCCGGGCTCGCCAACGCTGGCCACCTCGGGGGAACAGTCCCCCTCACCTCTCAGGACGTTTCGTCCATGCACCCCGCTGTGCTCCCGGAGGGTCTGTGGGTCGCCGACCTGTCGCTCGCGCCTCTGTCTCAGGGTCTGCCGACGATCCTCACCACCGCTGCGCTCGCCCTGCGGGTGGCCCGGCGCGTTGCATTCCCTTCTGCGTACCCATTGGCTTAGGCAGCAAGCCGAGCCACGTACCTGGGGGTGGGTTGCCCTCTCGTGTACCCTGGAGGTGGTCACGGAACAGGGGCGGGCTTCGCGTCAGCCCTTTCCATTAAGGAGGGGAAATGGAAGCGTGGAAGTGGATACTACTGGCTTTGGCGGCTGGACTGGCCGCATTGTTCGTCCTCAGTGGTCCGGGCCCGGAGCGCGTGCCCGTGGTCGCCTCGGTGCAGGAGGTCGAGGTCACGTTCTCCCATCGAGGGATTGCCCTTGCCGGGACGCTCAGTCTGCCCGCAGGCTTGGGACCCCACCCGGCGGTGATCCTCATCACGGGAAGCGGTCCCCAGAACCGGGACTCGGAGATCCCTGGGATTCCCGGGTACGCCCCGTTCCGCTGGATTGCGGAGTACCTGAGTGCGCGGGGGGTTGCGGTCCTGCGCTACGACGACCGCGGGGTGGGCGCATCCGGTGGGGACTTCGCCTCGGCCACCCTCGCCGACTTCGCGGATGACGCCGAGGCGGCCTTCGACTACCTGCGCCACCGGCCGGAGATCGCTCCGGCGCGGATCGGTCTCCTCGGACACAGCGAGGGAGGGATCGTGGCAGCGATGCTCGCTGCGCGGCGGCCGGAGGTGGCGTTCGTGGTGTCCCTGGCGGGGATCGCCGTCACCGGCTACGAGACGATCGTCCGCCAGGTGGAGCTAATCGTCCTCGCCGCGGGGATGGGCCCCGAGGCCGCGGCGGAGGCGGCCGCCCAGCAGCGGGCGGTCCTCGATCTCGTCGTAGCGGGAGATTGGGAGGCCTTGGGGACGCTCGTAATGGAGATCAAGCGCGCCCAGATCGCGGCTCTCCCCCCCGAGCAACAACAGGCCCTCGGCGATCCAGATGTCTTCGCGCAAACCATCGCCGCCCAAGAGCTGGTAGCCCTCCGTAGCGACTGGTACCGAGAGCTCCTCGTCCACAACCCGGCTGAGGATTGGGCTCGGGTGCGCGTCCCGGTGCTCGCCGTGTTCGGCGGCCGGGACGTCCAGGTGGACGCCGAGCAGAACAAGGCTGCGCTTCAGGCGGCCCTCGCGGGTGCCGGGAACCGCGATGTGACGGTGATCGTCCTTCCTGACGCGAACCACCTGTTCCAGGTGGCGGTCACGGGCGCGCCGGGGGAGTACCCCCTTCTCCCCATGGAGTTCCACCCGCGTCTTCTCCCCGCGATCGGAGATTGGCTGCTTGCCCGGGTCGGCCCAGGTGACCGGTGAGGGTCCCCCCCCGACTCTCCTATACCGGAAGGGGCGGAACCCGGCGGCTGGGTTCGTTGCCTGATCAAGGTGATCGGGTACGATCTCCCCACCAAAGGAGGGCGGATGCAGACCTACGTGCTTCTGACCAGGCTTACGGACGAAGGGGCGAAGACGATCAAGGAGAAGCCGGAGCGGATCCTCGAGGTCAACCGGGAGATCGAGGCTCTGGGGGCGAAGGTCATCCACCAATACGCCACGCTCGGGCAGTACGACTTCGTCACGATCATCGAGGCCACCGGCGCGATGGCCGTGGCCCGCGTGGCCGTGGAGCTGGGCGCGCGAGGAACGGTGAAGATCGAGACGCTGAGCGCCCTGTCCATTGACGATTTCGTTGCCCGGATCCAGCAGAAGTAATACGCACTGGCGCAGGAGATCCGGGCGATGATGTCTCGCCTTGGGTTCGTAGGATGTGCTCTCTGGATTGCGGTGGTCTTCGGTTGGGGCCAGACCGCGGTCACCCTCCGCTGGTCGTGGGAGATCCAGGCAGCCAGTTCATGCTTTTCGAGCGGGGGGACGTTCCTCCAGTGCCAGGTTTCCGAGGGATCGTCGGCTTCGGTGTCGCTATCGGTCTCTGCGGATCCGGCGCGGACGGTGCATGTTGCGGCCGTTGCCGTCCCAACCGGATGGCCCGCAGGTTCGTCTTCCTCGGGCTGGGGGACGGTGACAACGCTCTACGCGTTCACTCCTCCCCCGGGAAGCGCCGGGCGACGCGTGGAGATCGTGTACCGGACGTGGACTGACGGGGTCCCGCCCCTCGACCTGAAGGTAGCCGTGGACATAGCCGCCTCCAGCTCGTCGTGCGTCTTGCAGTCATCAGCACCTACGGGGCCGCTGGAGACGCAGACACGGCTCCTCTGGAGTTCGGACCGCCCGATCACCTGGGACGACTTCTGGGCTCCTTCGCCTCCAGACCGGGATCCGCAGGCCGCAGCTGCGATCGCGATGGTCCTCCAGTACCAGATGGTGCCGGTGGTGGCCCAGGAAGGGCCAAGCTGGCGGGCGCGCGTGGACTCGCTCACTGTGACGGCGGCGATGGAGCGCGACCGTTCGTGGGCGCTGCCCGACCGCAGGACGCCAGCCGGCCTTCTCCACGAGCAACGGCATTTCGACCTTGCCGAAGCGTACCGCCGTTTCCTGGAGCGTTCGTTGCGGGGGATCTCCGGGACAGGTAGCTCTGCTTCGGAAGCGATGCAGAACCTTCTCCAACTGGCGGGATCGGTCTTCCAGGAGGTGCTGGACCGCCACTCCGCGGCCCAGGCTCAGTACGACCGGGAGACGAACCACGGCCGCGATGCAGCGCGGCAAGAGGAGTGGGACCGGAAGATCGCCGGCTGGCTCCGCGACCCGTACCTTCGGCTGCCGTAGATCAGCCTCCGGCCGCCTTGGCCAAGGGGTCCTCGATGCACCACCCGGTGTAGCCGGCGTCGAACTCGACCCGCCACCACACGTAGCCGTCCGCCTTTTCTGGACCTCCGATGATCTTCCCTTCTGTTCCGATCGGGGCTGAGCCCCGATAGTTGACGTGGGTGACCTTGGGGTTGTCCGTCCCCGGCCCGGTTCGAACGTTGACCTCCGAGGTCACCCGGACCCGGTCCCCGACTTTGAACTTCGTCGACACCACTGCCGGAATCCCCACGATGAGCGGGGCTGGGGAGGCCGGAGCGAGGGTGTAGGTGGTGGTCGCGTCCTTCCCGACGATGAACTGCACTGTGTACGTCCCCGGCGCGAGCACGACGTGCGCCCAGGTCACCGTGTGAGATTTCCCGCGCTCAACGGTCACGGTCTGTGGATTTGCCCCGACCTGAACGCTTGCACTGTCCCTCACAACCGCTCGGACTTGGAAGGAGCCCGTCCGGTTGCCAGTGTTTGTGAACGTAACGCTGAGGGGAACAGTCTTCCCAGCCTCAACACGCACGGGCGCACCCGGATCGTTCGGGCTGTAGCTTTCGATCTTCGCGGTCACCCGTCCACACCCTGCCAGAGAGGCGAGGACGAGCCCGCCCGCTGCTGCCGACATCAGGACTTTCACCAGTTGTCTGTTCTGACCCACGGCGCCCTCCCCTTGTGGAAGTGATCTGTATTACACGGTACCCGGTACTTCCCTTCATCCAAGGCCATTGGTGCCCCGAAGAAGTTCCCCATGTCACGCGACGGAGAGGCGCGTGGCGAGCGACCCGCGGCGCGGCTAAAATCACGGGTACGGCCTGTAAAAGGGCAGGACGCGCTTTCCCACCTACTATGGACAAGCTCATCATCCGCGGCGCCCGGGAGCACAACCTGAAGGGGATTGACGTTGAGATCCCGCGCGACAAGCTCGTCGTTATCACCGGGATCTCCGGGTCGGGGAAGTCTTCGCTGGCGTTCGACACGATCTACGCCGAAGGGCAGCGTCGCTACGTGGAGTCGTTGTCGGCGTATGCCCGTCAGTTCCTTGGTTTGATGCAGAAGCCGAATGTGGACTTCATCGAGGGGCTTTCGCCGGCGATCTCGATTGACCAGAAGTCCCGCTCCCACAACCCGCGCTCTACGGTAGGGACGGTGACGGAGATCCACGACTACCTTCGGCTCCTGTTCGCCCGGGTCGGGCACCCGCACTGCCCGCAGTGCGGCCAGCCGATCGAGCGCCAGACGGCGCAGCAGATCACGGACCAGGTGATGGCTCTCTCCGAGGGGACTGCGGTCCAGATCATGGCCCCTGTGATTCGGGGGCGGAAAGGGGAGTACAAGAACCTGTTCGACGACCTGAAGCGCGAAGGGTTCGTGCGGGTGAGGGTGGACGGGGTTCTGCGCACCTTGTACGAGGCGATCGAACTCGACAAGAACAAGCGTCACGACGTGGAGATCGTCCTTGATCGGATCAAGGTTACGGACAAGAAGCGCAACCGGATCGGGGACTCGATTGAGACCGCCCTCCGCTACGGACAGGGGCTCGTGATTGTGGAGGTGGTCGGGCACGGGGAGCGCCTCTACTCCGAGCACTTCGCGTGCGCTGCGTGCGGGGTCAGCCTGCCGGAGATCGAACCCCGCCTGTTCTCGTTCAACTCGCCGTTCGGAGCGTGTCCGACCTGCGATGGCCTCGGGGTGCGGATGGTGGTGGACCCCGACCTCGTGGTGGATTCCCGTCGCTCAGTCCGGGAAGGAGGTTTGATCCCATGGGCGACCACCAAGTCACGGTGGGTTGCGGCGATGCTCGACGGAGTGTGCCGTGTGCAGAAGATCGATCCCGATCGACCCCTCGGGCAGCTTCCCCCGGCGAAGCTCCGCGTCCTTCTCTACGGGACGGACGGGGAGTCGGTGGAGTTCACCTACACCACCACCTACGGTCGCACCCGCGTCTACCGGCGCCCGTTCGAAGGAATGATCCCAGTTTTGGAGCGCAGCTACCGTGAGACGACGTCGGAGGAAGCCCGGGAAGGTGTTGAGCAGTACATGTCCGCTCTCCCATGCGCCGACTGCCAGGGAGCTCGGTTGCGGCGGGAAGCGCTCGCGGTGACGGTGGGAGAGAAGAACATCTGGGACGTGGCACAGCTTACGGTGCAGGCCGCGCTGACGTTCTTCACCGTCCTGGGACTGAGCGAGCGCGAGCAGCTGATCGCGCACCAGATCCTGAAGGAGATCCGGTCCCGCCTTCAGTTCATGGCGGACGTGGGACTCGGCTACCTGACCCTCGACCGCTCGGCGGGAACCCTCGCCGGTGGGGAAGCGCAGCGGATCCGCCTCGCCACCCAGATCGGATCCCAGCTCACCGGCGTCCTGTACGTCCTAGATGAGCCTTCGGTGGGGCTTCACGCCCGGGACAATCTGAAGCTCCTGGCGACCCTCAAGCGGCTCCGGGACATCGGGAACACGGTCCTCGTCGTCGAGCATGACGAGGAGACGATGCGCGAAGCGGATTGCCTCGTGGACCTCGGGCCAGGGGCGGGCATCCACGGCGGGCACGTCGTGGCCACCGGGACGCCGGACGAGGTCGCGAAGGAGCCGCGCTCGCTCACCGGGCAGTACCTGGCAGGGACGCGGCGGATTCCGATCCCGGCCATGCGCAGGAAAGCGGACAGCCGCTGGCTTGTCGTACGCGGGGCGCGTGAGCACAACCTGAAGGGGATTCACGTGCGGTTCCCGGTGGGGCTGTTCGTGTGCATCACCGGCGTGTCCGGCTCAGGGAAATCCACGCTCGCTGACGAGGTCCTGTACCGGGGCCTCGCCTGGCGGCTGGGATACATGGTGGGGAAGCCCGGCACCCACGACGACATCGAAGGAGTGCAGCACTTCGACAAGGTGATCGAGATCGATCAGTCGCCGATCGGGCGCACGCCCCGCTCGAACCCGGCCACGTACACCAAGGCGTTCGACCCGATCCGGGAGATGTTCGCGGCCACACCCGAGGCGCGGATGAGGGGGTACGAGCTCGGTCGGTTCTCGTTCAACGTCCGCGGGGGACGGTGCGAGGCGTGCCAGGGCCAGGGCAAGGTGAAGATCGAGATGCACTTCCTCCCCGACGTCTACGTACCGTGCGACGTCTGCCACGGCACTCGCTACAACAAGGAGACGCTTGCCGTTCGCTACAAGGGGCGGAACATCGCCGAGGTGCTGGAGATGACGGTCGAGGAGGCACTGGGATTCTTCTCCCCGATTCCCCCGATTCGGGACAAGCTCCAGACCGTGTACGATGTGGGCTTGGGGTACATCAAGCTCGGCCAGCCGGCGACGGAGCTTTCCGGCGGGGAGGCGCAACGGGTGAAGCTGGCCCGGGAGCTGGCCCGCCGGGCCACCGGACGGACCCTGTACGTCCTCGACGAGCCGACGACCGGCCTCCACCCCGAGGATGTTCGGAAGCTCCTCTCCGTCCTCCACCGGCTGGTGGACGTCGGGAACACAGTCGTCGTGATCGAGCACAACCTCGATGTGATCAAGACTGCGGACTGGATCATCGACCTCGGTCCAGAGGGAGGAGAGGGAGGGGGCCGGGTGATCGCGGAGGGGCCGCCGGAGGGCGTGGCCGAGGTGGCGGGGTCGTACACAGGGCAGTTCCTGCGCACGGTTCTCTCCCTGCAGGGGGTCGCGTGACCGGGGTCTGGATCGCGCTCGGGTTCCTCGCCGCGGCCGTGATGGCCATGGCTCTGGTCGTTGTTCGGCGGCGCTCGGGAGGAGATCTGGATTGGGGTATCCCCGCGCTTCGGGAAACCACGCGGCTTCTCTCCGACCAGGTGAGCCAGCTGGCCCAGCTCGTGACGGTCCAGCTGGGGACCCTCTCCGCGCAGGTGTCCGATCAACTCGCGAGCACGGCCCAGCTCCTTCAGAAGCAGGAGGGGACCCTCGGGGAGCGGTTGAGCGCGGTCCAGGGGGTGGTAGCCGACGTTTGGGAGCGGCTGGGAGGCCTTGCCGAGACCGGCCGCCGGCTCACCGATCTCGCCGCGGATCTGGCCTCGCTCCAGGAGATCCTGCGTGCTCCCAAGGCGCGGGGGGCGATGGGGGAGTGGCTTCTCGGCGACCTCCTCGCCGAGGTGCTCCCCCGCGATCGGTACCGCGAGCAGCACCGGTTCGCCACCGGCGAGGCGGTGGACGCGGCGATCTTCCTCGAGGGGATCGTCGTTCCCGTGGACGCGAAGTTCCCCTTGTCCGGGTTCGAGCGCCTCGTGGCCGCGGCCACGGACGAGGAGCGAAAGAAGCACAAGCGGGCCTTGGTGCGAGACGCCCAGAAGCACGCGGATACCATCGCTGCCAAGTACATCCGGCCCGAAGAGGGGACGGCTGACTTCGCCCTCATGTACATCCCTGCCGAGGGCGTGTACCACGAGCTCCTCATGCCGGGCGACGACCTCGATTTCCTCGGCTACGCGATGGCGAAGCGGGTCGTTCCCTGCTCCCCGAACTCGTTCTACTCCTACCTCCGGTCTGTGGCGATGGGGCTGAGGGGGCTCGCGTTGTCGCGCAACGTGCAGGAACTGTTCGGCGAGCTGCGGGCCGTGGAGGACCTTGTGACGAAGATCGATGGCGAGGTGAACATTCTCGGCAACCACCTGCGCAACGCGCGGGGGAAGCACGAGGACGTCGAGAAGCTCGTCGGCGACGTGCAACGACGGCTGAGCAGGCTGGCGCAGGAAAAGGAGGCAGGGTGAACGGAACGTGCGGACGGTATCTGGACGTGGACCTCTCAACTGCGACCGTGCGGGAGCGGGAGATCCCCCCCCGATGGTACGAACTCCACCTCGGAGGGAGGGGGATCGCGGCGCGGCTCCTCCTCGATCTCGTTCCCCCGGGCACGGATGCCCTGGCGCCGACGAACGCCCTCGTCTGGGCCACCGGTCCGTTTCAGGGCACAGGGCTCGCGGGCGCGGGCCGGCACGTCGTGATGGCTGTGTCCCCCAAAACGGGATCCATCGCTGACTCCTACGTGGGCGGCTACGTCGGTCACGAACTTGGGAGGTCCGGCTACGACGGGATCATCGTCCGCGGCCAGGCTCAAGATCCGGTGTACCTCCTCGTCGCCGATGGCCGGGCCGAGATCCGAGACGCGGGCGACCTGTGGGGAAAGCTTACAGGCGACGTGGACGAGGTCCTCAAGGTCCGCCACCCCGGTGTGAGGGTGGCCGCAATCGGCCCGGCGGGGGAGAAGCTCGTATCCCAGGCGTGCATCATCCATGACGTGAACCGGGCCGCTGGCCGGCCCGGCCTCGGCGCGGTGATGGGAGCCAAGCGCCTCAAGGCGGTCGCGGTGAAGGGCCATCAGGAGAAACCGCTTGCCAACCGAGCCGGGTTCGTCCGCGCGCGGTCCCAGTTTGCGAAGGAGCTCATGGACGAGGGGATGCAGCGGTTCGGGGAGTACGGCACCGCCCGCGGCTTGACGTGGCTCTCCGAGATGGGGATCCTCCCCACGAAGAACTTCCAGGACGGCGTGTTCGATCACGCGGCGGACATCGACGGGGAGCGGATGAAGGAGACGATCCTCGTCGGCCGCGAGACCTGCGTTGGGTGCCCGGTGCGCTGCAAGCGCATTGTGGAGACCGAGTTCGGAGGGCAAGCTGTTCGTCCCCTGTACGGCGGCCCGGAGTACGAGACCCTCGCCGCACTCGGATCTCTATGCCTCTGTTCCAACCTCCCCGCGATTGCCCTCGCGAACCAGCTCTGCAACGCGTACGGCGTGGACACGATCTCGGTCGGGATCGCGATCGCCACCCTCATGGAAGCCTCCGAGAAAGGGCTTGTCACGGAGCACGTTTCGTGGGGAGACGGTGGGGCGATCGTAACCTGGGTGGAGAGGATCGCCCGCCGGGAGGGCCTCGGAGACGAGCTCGCCGCTGGTCTTGCTCCGTGGGCTCTGAAGGTTGGAGCCGACTTCGCGATGGTGGTGAAGGGGGTCGAGGTCCCGATGCACGAGCCGCGGGGCAAGGTCGGTCTCGGTCTCTCCTATGCGTTAAGCCCACGGGGAGCGAACCACATGGAGGGGATGCACGATACCATGCTCGAAACCGATTCCCCCACGCTGGAGCTGGGGATCACGGAGCGGATGGACCGGTTCTCCCTGGCTGGGAAGGCAAACGCTGTGGTGGTCTATGAGGGCCTGCGCTCGTTCGCGAACTCGCTCGTCCTGTGCTCATTCGTGACGCGGGATGTCGGCCCCCGCTACAACTATCCCCTCATCCGGGAGCTTCTGGCATACGCTACTGGAGTCGAGCTCGCTCCGGAGGACATGCTCGCTGTGGGAGAGCGCAACCTCGCCCTCCTGCGCCTCTATGCGGGCCGTGTTGGGTACGGGCCGGAGGAGGACCGGCTCCCCGCGCGGTTCCACGAGCCACTCCCCCGCGGTGCATCGGCGGGGAGAGCGATCGAGCGAGACGCTTTCCGGGCCGAGACCGAGGCGTACCGCCGGCGACGAGGATGGACGAAGAACGGCCTGGGTGCAGCGAAGTTGAGGTCGTTGGGGCTGGAGGACCTTGTGGGGGAGGGAGAAGGCTCCTCGTTGTGAGCGATGAGGTCAGCTTTGCCTTTGAGCAGGCCTCTCGGGAAACGGTTCGGTAAGCTTGATCTAATCCTGCCTTGCGGGGACCTCCCCTACGACTACCTGGAGTACCTCAAGGTGGCACAAACGTGGAGGGCCGCGTGGCAGATGGGCAAGATCCTTCCTCCGGTCAAGTCAGCTGCACAAGATCGGGGGAGCCTGTTTTGTCGAGGATGGTCACCATCGGGTGACAGCCGCTCGACGCATTCGGGCCCAGTTGGTGGACGCCGAGGTGATGGGGTTCGTGCCCTCGATGCCTATCTCGGCGGTCGACACTCCCACGGATACTCTCGTCAAAGTCGAGCGCACAGCGTTCTTATTGTAGACCCACCTTGATCATTTCCTCCCAGGCCAGCGCATCCTGTTCGCCGAGCTCGGGAGTGCAAGGTCCTCCGCGATCACATCGCTGTCCACCGCTACTTCCTCGGGATCGAGCAGAAGAGGGAAGTGGTGCATGAGGAAGCGGTGGTCTCGTGGCACGGCCGGGTGTACCTGGCAATGGTGGACGCGTTCCGGCGCATCGGCGCGCTGGCTCACCCCTCAGGTCGTACCGAAGCAGACCTCCTATCTACGTACGGACCTCCGGGCATCTACTACGTCCGCGAGCTGTACGCGGAAGGTGATCTGGAGGGACTGTGAAGGACTACATTCGCCGCTTCGGGATGGTCCGCGAGGACATGGCAGACCGGGACGGCGCTGCACCGTAACGGCCATCACACACCAGGTTCCGCTCTCTCGCGGACCTCCTACCTCCGCCAGCGATGGGCGAGGGGATACACAGGATCGGCAACAGATATGAAGGAGGTCCGCCGATGAAACGTCTGGGGATTGCGCTGGTGTGTACGCTCGCGATGACTTTGCCTTCCATAGCCCAACTGAGTGGAAGCTGGGAGGCCAGCCTTCTCATCCTTCCTTCTCCCCCTGGAGTAACCCTGGAAACGTGCGTGCTAACACTGGCGTACACTGTGGCTGAGGGATGGCAGATCACGAGCACCTCCACGTTCGGCACCCTGGGGCTTACCGTGCAGGCATTCGGGATCCTGGGGACGTTCGGCCCGCTCTCCATGACAGGGGGGATCGAATTCAATCCCCAAGATACCAGTACGGTAACGGTGACCTATCCACCGGGTTGTACTCCGCCTACAGAGCCCGTGATACTCACGGCTCCGGCCTACAAGTCGGCGTGGTTTCTGACAAAACTCAGTCTCCTGGGCGTGGAGGTCGGAGTGAAACTGAACCACTGGGCGTACCCTTACACCAAAGATCCTGCAGATTCGAAGAGCATCGAAGACTACCGCTGGCCGTGTTGCCCTCCTCAGACACAGACCTATACCCTCCTGTCGCTCATTGTGGCCGCCGCGCCGACGACCCTCGTTGCTCGGTTTGCCGACTGCTGCACAGGGCTTTCGTTCAAGGATGTGACACTTACAGTTTCCGGTGCGTCCCTGTGCTGCGGGATCACCCATAACATCGAGGTCTACTTCACAAAGCTTGGATTCGTCTACCTGGAATTCACGCTTGATCTCCCCCTCTGTTGCGGGATCTTCCTCGAATCCTCGATCACGTACACGGTGGACACCAAGTCATTCTCCGTAAAACCGAAGTGGTATGGTGGCGGACAGGTCTGCTTCGAGCTCTACGGTGATGTGTTGTGGGATGACGTGATGATGGTCATCGAGGGCTTGGCAATTTACGGCTACAAGCTCCGTTGTGACTTCAGCTCCTGTTCATACGTGGAGCTTCTGACAGCGCTCGACGTGGATAAGGTTGAAGAGATTCTGGGGAACGTCGACCTGTTTCTAGGTGACGAATTCGAGTACGTTAAGCTAGGGTTTTGCGGCCCTGGATGTTGTGGTGGGGTGTACACGGTGGACATAGCGCTTTACTTCCAGCCCTCGGGGAGTCTGTTCGGGTTCAGCAGATTTAGCGCGAAGCTGGGGGCACCGCTCCTTGCCAACTTCACGGTGTACCTCTCGTTCGGGGTGTCGGCGATCGGTGACCCGACGACTCTATCTGTGGGTTGGGTTTTCCGGTTCTAGTAAGAATCTTCTGCCAAGGGCTCAGGGAGAGAGACCCGCCTCACAATGTGGGGCGGGTTCGTAGTTATGGTGTATAATACTTTATGGCGGTGGAGCTTCAGGGTACCCGATGAACTTGTGCGGTAGCAGCCATTGTCCTCCTCCCGCCACGGAGAGGCCATGGTGCAATGGGGAATCTGGATGGCGTTGGCCGTGTTCTTCGCCCCTCTCGGGTGGGCTCAGCTCCACGTTTCCGGAAACTTCAACTCAACACTGCGGGTTCTGCCAACCGCCGGGATCCAGGAGAGCGAACTCACCCTCAAGGGGACGATCGCTGGGCTCCGCGTCGAGAGCGAATCTACGTTCTATCACGATGGTCTCCGCTACCAGAGTTTCTATCTGTCGGGAACCTTTGGCCAGTTCAACCTAGGCGGGAGGGTCTCCTTTCACGCTCAGGACGTCCGGTACCGCAAAGCGTGGATCAGCGCGGAGATGAAACACAACGGGGGATTGATCCGACTGACCGTGAACCATTGGTCGGCGTTGGGCGAGTACACCTCCTCTGATAGGGACAAATTCGGCCCGTGGCCGTGCTCAAACACGGTTTTCTGGTACGAAGCGTGGCGGCACATCGGCCGCGTGCTGTATGTGCAGGGGCCGGTCGTCGGCTACGAACACACCGGCCCCTTGAGGCTCTACGTCGGCCGACCCTCTTTGGATCCGGATCGGTTCGACGTGTACATCTCGGCGTCGAACCTTCCCAAGTTCGAGGAAGCGTTCGGTGCGAGGTTCTGGGAATCCTGGGTGGGAAAGACGGTCTGTGTGCAGGGGACGATCAAGGGGTATCGGTGGACCTCCGGCGGGCCTCGAGACGGAGGGTATTCTGTAGCGGAAGTGGCTGTCTCGTCTCCATCGAACCTCGCTTCTGGAGGGTGTTGTGGGTATCCCACCGCTCTGAGCTGTCCGGCGAACGTGACGCGCTGGTTCGAGGCCCATCTTCAGGGTGAAGAGGCTGTCTGGGTCCAAGGTCCAGTGGTCAGCATCACGGGGCCTGCCCAGTACCACGGGTATGAAGACCACTACCGCGTGCGCATCGGAGGCGGCGCGACGGTGGCGAACAGGGTGGAGGTCATCTTGCCAAACCACCCGGGATGGCCTACCGCCAGTTCTTCGTACAGCAGAGAGGTGTGTGTCTACGGGAAGGTCACGGTAACGGGTGGTGTGGCCGTGATCCTGCCACCTGACCTCATCGCGACTCGCGATGAGCCATGCTGTACCGCGAACCTCCTTCCGGGGGTGTTCATCAACCAACGGCTCTACCTCCGCTGGGACCCGTTCGCAATCACTGTGGACTTGTGGGACTGTTGCACCGGCTTCGGACTGGGCCGGGTCACGGCTGTGGCTACAGGCCTCCCGGCGTTCTGCTGCGGCCTGGTCCTCGATGCCAGTGTCACTTTTTCCGCGTGTCGCGGCCCCGAACGCCTCGCTCTTGAGATGAGATCCGTCTCTCTTGCGTGCTGCGATCTGGTTGCGGAGATTGGAGTCTTGTTAACGCTCGAGACCAAGACCGTTTCGCTTGCGGGGCGGTGGCCACGGGTCTCGGGGTGCATCACGTTGTACGGAGATGTGATCTGGACCGACCACGGCTTCTCTGGACTCGCGCTGTACGGGTGGGGGATCACCTGCGCGGTTGACCGCGGAAAGCTGCGGCTCGTGACCGCGCTCGACCCGGACGCAGTGGAAAGCATGACCGACGTCACGTTTTACGCGCACGAGTTCGAGTACGCGGGGATCACCTCTACCGGGCCGGGTTGCTGCGGGGGCACGGTCTCGTGGAGCGCGGAGCTGTGGTTCGGGACGAAAGGGATCCTGTTTGGCCTGCAGCGGATCCGGCTCAAGCTCGATGTGCCCGTGTCCCCCAACGTCACAGCGTTCACAAGGGGGCAGTGGAACTTCGTCAAGGCCAAACCCCTCGAATGGCTTGACCTGGGCTGCAAGATTTCGTTCTAGGTGCCCCCGCGCGCCCCGTACTGAGCTTCGGACACGGCCGTCTGTACCCCGCCCTCCTGGAGCGGCGGGCTCCGACTTCGAAGCCTTCTGTCAGGATATGTGCGGTTGGGCTCGGAGGTTCTCCTCTGGTTCTTCGGCCAGCCACCGACAGAAGGCGTCCAGCTGTTCTGCGGCTGCCGTCAGCACCTTCTGGCCTTTGTCTTCTGTGGCGCGAGACGGATCACCCACTGCCCCGTTGGGGGAGAAGTCGCGGGTGTCGAACCCGACCTCAACCCCGTGGAGGCGCTTCCCCCACTCCGGAGCCGATGCGGCGGCTGCGTCGGAGTAGCGATCTGAAACGACCAACTCACGAGCGAAGGCCAGCACGGCTGAAGTCTCCAGCTCACCGGCGTGAGACCCGCCGACGTCGATGATCTCCGCGATCACCTCGGGAATCGTTCGCCACCACGAGAACACATAGCTGAAGATATCCTCACGGCGCAGCTTCCGAGTAGCTTCGTCGAGGGCGGGGGTGTTCCCTCCATGCCCGTTTACGAGCACCATTCGTCGAACCCCGTGGCTGGCGAGAGACCGCGCGATCCCCACCACGTAGTCCCGAAAAACGCTCGGTTCCACCCACAGCGTGCCCCAGAACTGGCGATGATGCTCGGAAACTCCCACCGGAACGGTAGGAAGCACGATCCACCCGCCTCGGGTGCTCGCCCTCCTCGCCACCTCGGCTGCGGTGAGGTGGTCCGTTCCCAGCGGGAGGTGCGGCCCGTGTTGCTCGGTAGCCCCCACGGGCAGGAGTCCGACTCGCGCTGTGTGCAGTGCCTCTCTTGCTTCAACCCAACTCATTCGGTGGAGATCCATGTCCCCTCCTCCAAAGATCCACATCGGTTGCTTAGTCTTCGCATGATCGCTATCCTCTCCCAAGGATAAGGAGGCACGATGCGTAGGGCAATCGGTGTTCTGTTGGTGGGTTTAGTCTTTGCTATGGGTGCCGCCGCGGAGCGCGGCCCCATTGTCATTCTCAGCGATGCTGGCTTCACTGCCGAGAACGGGGTGATCGGAGGGACGGGCACGCCGGGTGATCCCTATCTGGTCGTAGGCTGGCAGGTCCGTGTGTCCTCAGGGGATCTCTATGGGATCCGCATTGAGGGCACCACAGCCTCGTTCGTCGTTCGCGGGTGCATGGTGACCGGAGCGATGGACACCCGCGGTGCGGCGATCTACCTTGCCAACACGAGCGGGGGAACGGTTGAGGATTGTACGGTTACGGACAGCATTAACGGGATGCTCATCCGAACGTCGCGGGATATCACGGTGCGGGACAATTTCCTCGGTGTGCGCGGAATTGGGCTCCAGGTTCTAGGTCTGGAAAAGGCGCATTTCCGACACGCTGTGGAACCCACCAACACGGTAAACGGCCAGGAAGTCCGTTACTACTACGGCCTCTCCAATCAGATCCTCGAGGACGTCGCCGCAGGCTACATCATGCTCGCTGCATGCCGCGACGTGACCCTGCGTGGGGCGAAGATCGATCGAGGGGATGGGATCATGATCGTCCTCTCGGAGGGCGTGCGGATCGAAAGTGCTGACATCTCTCGCGCTCAGGGCAACGGCATTCTCATCTTCTCCTCGCCGGGCACGGTGGTCGTTGACTCGCCACGAATCGCGAACTGTGTTCAGGCTGGCATCTCCGTACTGCTCTCGGATGGTGTGCGCATCGAGAACTGCGGGGTGTACGCCAACCAGATCGAAGGAATCGTAGTGAATGGCTCCGATGGCGTGGCCATCAGGAACAGCGTTTTCGCTGCGAACCCGGTGGGAGTCCGCATCACAGGGGGAGCGCAGGATACGTTGATCCAACAGGGTCTGTTCTACCAAAACCGCCACGGGGTCGAGATTGAGACGTCGCGCGGGGCCGTGGTCGAACTGTGTGCGTTTACCGAGTCCGATGTTGCCGTGTTCATCGAGGGCGGGGCGAGCCACCCTCGGGTGGCCTACTCGTCCATGGTGCAAGTGGGATATGGGATCTCCTCTGTCGCTTCGTACGGGCTCTACGAGCGAAACCTCATCGCGCGGGCGAACATCGGGATCATCTTCGAAGAGGCCTACTCTCAGGCCACCCCCACCGACAACGTTGTCCGCCACAATGTGCTCTACCGCTGTACAGATAGCCTGTACTTCGGGACCGAGACCGCTGGGACCCAGATCTACGAGAACCTCCTTTGGGGGCACAGTCGAGCTGCGCGTGATCTGGGTAAGAACACGTGGGCGCCTTACGGTCGAGGCAACTGGTATTCCGACTACGCGGGCAGAGACGCCGATGGTGATGGAATCGGCGATCTTCCGATCCCGTTTGGCGGAGGAGGTCAGGATCCGGCTCCGCTCATGGATCGCGGTTTCTACCCGGGCCTCCCGGGTGTCGTGGGAACTATGCATGACCGGGTGCTGACCTTGGAGGATGCTTCTGGGAAGCGGGTGAGTCTTTCCGCACGTGTGGCTGCTCTTCCCCACGAGCGGTTCATTGGGTTCCAGGGGATTCCCGTCGAGATGGGAAAAGACCTTGCCATCCTGTTCGTGTTCGAGGAGCCAGTGCCCAGTCAGTTCCACATGAAGAACGTCTTCCTTCCGCTTGATATCGTGTTTTTCGCTGTTGATGGAGCATTCCTTGGTCGGAACACGATGGAGGCAGACTCGAAGGACCTGTACGGGGCAGCGGATCCGTTCACAATGGCGCTTGAGGTTCCAGCAGGGGTGCTTGCTGAGCACGGACTAGGACGGGAGATCAGGCTCATCGCTAATCCGTGATCCGCGCGGTTTTCTTCGATCTCGACGGAACCCTCGTTCGCTACCACGGGGTCGCCTTCGAGTCGACGTGGGGCGCGCTTGGGGCCGCTGCAGGGGTGGGACCGCTGTGGGATGAGCTTCTCGATCGCTACCGCGGGTGTCTGGACGAGTATCCGAACTGGGTGAGAGAAAACGCAGCTCTCCTCCGGGGGGTTCCGGTTGCCCGCGTCATGCCTGCGTTAGTCCCGCCGCCCTATGCCCCCGGCGCGCCGGAAGCGCTCACCGAGCTCCGTCGGGCTGGCTATATCCTGGGGATCGTTTCCTCGGGGGTGAGCCTCGTTGCGGAGTGGGTGCGGAGGGATCTCGCCCTCTCGTTCGCGGTGGCCAACGAGCTTCTCACCGCCGCTGGACGGTTCACCGGAGAGGCGGTGGTTCGGGTGGGCCTGGCGGACAAGCTTGGCGTCGTCGAGCAGCAGGCCAGCCGGTTGGGTCTCTCCCTCGACCAGATCGCGTTTGTGGGGGATCACCTGAACGATATCCCGGTGTTCAGGGCCGTGGGGCACGCGATCGCGTACGCCCCTAAGGTGCCAGAAGTGGCAGCAGCAGCGCGAACCGTGGTCCACCACTTCCAACCGATCCCCAAATTGGTGCGGTCCGCGAGTTGACGGGTTCCGCGGCGATCGCCACAATGGTTGATAGGCCATGGACCGCGAACGAGGGAAAGAAGAGTTCGCCCAGAAGTGGAGGCAGCTCCTAGGAGAAGTTCAGGACCGGATGTTGCGTGCGTGCCTTCCTGTGCCCATAGGCAAGGTTCGTCGGGAACGCGGCGCCCTGCTCATTGAGATCGAGTCGTCGTTCAAGAAGGAGTACGTCCAGCGCAAGATGGGGAAGCTCGTCGAGGCGGTACGCACGGTCTTTGGCGAGCTGGAGGTGCACCTGGTCGACCCAGGCGACGAGCGGCAGCTTCCGTTTGGCGAGGCGACCGAAGTGACCTCTCCCCAGAAAACGTCCCTTGTCCGTGAGGCCGTGACTCCGGCACGGATTCTTGTCCTCGGGATCGGGGGTGGGGGAATCAACGCGCTTGCCCGGATGCGCGAGGCAAGACTGGCTGGGGTCCGCCTTGCGGCCCTCGACACCGATCGTCAAGTGCTATCGGCCTTTCGCAGCGGATCGAGCCTGCTCCTTGGAGAGCGGGTGACCCACGGACGGAGCACAGGAGGGGACCCCGAGAAAGCGCGCCGGGCGGCCGAGGAAGCGGCGGGGGAGATCGAGGACCTCATTGCCGAGGCCCACCTCGTGTTCCTGACATGCGGGCTTGGCAAAGGGACGGGCGCAGGTATCGCGCCGGTCGTGGCCCAGATCGCCCGCTCGCGGGGGGCTCTCACGGTGGGTGTGGTCACGTTGCCGTTCTCGTTTGAGGGAGAGCTGAGATCTCAACGCGCACAGGCTGGGCTGGCGCGCTTGGGGGAGAAGACCGATGTCCTTATCGTGGTCCGCAACGATCGGCTGCTGGAGATCGCTCCCAACATCTCGGTCACCGAGGCGTTCGAGCTCGCCGATGACGTGCTCTTGCGCGGCGTGCGGGGAATCTCCGACCTTATCACCGTGCCTGGCCTGGTGAACCTGGACTTCGCGGATGTGGCGTCGGTGTTGCGCGGTGCAGGAACGGCGATGATGGGTATGGGGGAGGCTCATGGGGAAAACCGCGCCCTCCGCGCGGCCAAAGCCGCCGTGACAAACCCTCTCCTTGAAGGGGGGACGATCAAGGGGGCGCGGCGGGTTCTTCTCAACATCACCGGCAGCGAGGATCTCACCTTGACCGAAGTGACCCAGGTGGCTGAGTCGATTCGCAAGTCCGCAGCGGCAGAAGCGGATATCACGTTCGGGGCAGTGATCCAAGCTCAAAACAGTGGCGCAGTGGAGGTCACCGTGATTGCCGCCGACTTTCGCGGAGTTGCCGTCGAGGAGGAAGAGAAGAAGAAAGAACGGGTCCGTCCCGTGATCCCCCGGCGAACGGCCGACGAGGACCTCGACATCCCGACGTTCCTTCGCCGTCCGGAGGGATGAGTTGTGCGAACGTTATTCCTGATCGGCATTGTAACTCTGGGTGTGATGGTCGGACCGTGGCCGACCGGTGTGGCCACTTCCCGGGTGGCGGAGCTTGAGGCCGTCTTGGCAGATTGGCGGCTTGGGTGCGGCGGGTGCCCGATGCGACTTGGGTGGGAGGATCGCCAGCTCTCTGTGTTTGTCGCTGGACGGCTCGCGTCGTTGGGCTTTCCCGTCGAACTTGCCCGTTCTGGAGAGGAGTGGTGGGTTCTCGTGTGGTGGTGGGCAGAGGGTGGGGAGAGAGTTGTCCTTCCGGTGCTGCCCGGGTTCCCACCCCTCGATCGGGAGGGACAGTTCACCCGTGGCGTGTTCCTCGGCCGCGTCCCGTGGAGGGCACCCGGGCAGATCGACCCGTGGTATTTGTCGCCCGAAGAGCTGGTCTCCCTTCCTGAGAACACGCCACCCTCTGTGCGGCTACGGGTATATCCCGCTCAGCCGCAGACGGGAGACGTGGTGTGGTTCACAGCGGACGTAGACGATCCCGATGGGGTTGTGGTTCAGGCCCTGTGGGAGTTTGGCGACGGGGAGACGTCGACCTGGTGGAGCCCGGAGCATGTCTACCACCAGGAGGGCGTGTACACCGTGACCCTGACGGTGGTGGATGATCGCGGAGCTGTGGGGCGCTCGGCCGCGGTGCTGCACGTGGTCCTGCCCGTGGGCAGTCCATCACCCCAGCCGCCGGGCGGAGGCTGCGGGTGCGGCGGTTAGTCCTTCTCGTACCTCTCTGCGTCGTTGCTGTCACCGCCGTTGCGGCCAACCTGCGCTACGCGATGGAGATCTCCGTGGATACAAACGGGGAAGTCCTCGGCCAGGCGATGGTCAGCGGGCTCGCACCGGGGGACTGGCCGGAGGCCGTGTTTCGCCTGTACCCCGCGGCCCTTGGGGCTGACCGCCTTCATGTGACCGACGCGTGGGTGGAAGGAGCTTCCGTGACTTGGGAGTCGGTCGAGCCGACGACGGTCACTGTGGCCCTCTCCGCGGCCGCAGGGCAGGCGTTCTCCGTTACCCTCGCGTTTCGGGGAGAGGTTCCGGAGTTCGTTCGCGCTGGGGGGTATGGGTCCTACGCCCG
This sequence comes from Acetothermia bacterium UBA7521, assembly GCA_002479455.1. Taxonomy (GTDB): domain Bacteria; phylum Bipolaricaulota; class Bipolaricaulia; order Bipolaricaulales; family Bipolaricaulaceae; genus Bipolaricaulis. The sequence goes on along the minus strand of DLNB01000055.1, from coordinate 1,260 downwards.
GTCGGCGCACACGGTTGTCCTCTCGCAAGCGTATCCGATCCTCGCTCCGTGGGATGGGTCATGGATCGCCCATCCTGTGTTGCCGTGGGGGGACGCGATCGTGGCCGAGGTCGCGGAGTACGAGGTGGATCTTACCGCTCCCGAGGGATGGACGGTTGTTGCAGGTGGAACCGAGGTCGAGGTTGCCCCTGGCCGGTATCGCATCGTAGGCGAGAACCTGCGTGAGTTGGCGATCGTTCTCCTTCGCGGGTACGAGGTCCAGACGACCTCGGTGGGAGGAGTTGAGGTGCGGAGCTTCTACCGGGCCGAACACGAGCGGGCGGGCCGGGCAGCACTCGATGTCACTGCGAAGGCGATCGCTGTGTTCGTGAACCACCTTGGCCCTCATCCGTTTTCAGGGCTTGATGTGGTCGCTGTTCCCCTGCGTGGGGTGGCAGGGATCGAGTACCCCGGCCTCATTCTTGCCGGAGAGACTTACTACGATCGGTACTCGCTCGATTCTCTGTTCTTCCCGATGATCTTCGCCCATGAGGTTGCCCACCAGTGGTGGTACGCTGAGGTTGGGAACGACCAGGTCGCCGAGCCGTGGGTAGACGAGGCGCTCGCCACGTACACCTCAGGCCTCTATTTCGAGTCACAGGGACGGTTCCCAGAGATCCTGTACTACTGGGAATCGGGCTACGCCGGGGGGCGACTGCAGAATAGGACGGCGGGGATCGCGAGTTCTCTGTGGGAGTTCCCGGGCGGGAACGGATACGGAGGGATCGTGTACTCCGGCGGCGCGCTCTTCTTCCACTCCGTGCGGGAGCGAATGGGCGATGATGCCTTTTTCCGGGCGCTCGTGCGCTACCGCGAGGAGTTCCGCTGGAGGATCGCTTCGGGAGATGATCTCCTCTCCCGCCTCGCGGAGGAGAGCCCACAGATGCTCGACGACCTCATCGCGGGCTGGCTCGGGCGTTAGCAGCTGTGGGGGACACTGGGTCCGCGGACCTACGACGCGGGCTTCCGGTGCACGGAGCCCCGAAGGCGCACAGGAGGCGGGGCCGATGAGCGTTTTTTCACCGGCGAGACGCGGATAACGAAGAGGAAACCTATTCTGAAGTTGAATCTGGATCCCCAGTTGTCTGCGCGCTCACTTCGGAATCCCTGGGCGAGCTGTGCGTGCTCTGTGGCCGCACGCCCCGCGGGCCGTTCACACACGGATTGCTAGTACTACTCCGTTACGTTGTTCCGAGAACAATCCTCCGCCCGCACAGGGGG
>DLNB01000042.1 GCA_002479455.1 Acetothermia bacterium UBA7521 | reverse complement strand
GTGGTTTCAAAGTCAGGTCTGAGTTAGAACCGGAACGTGGGAAGGTTGAGGCTGATTCACTCGCTCCAGGAAGCTCCCACTCCCACATGTGGCAGCTGCTGACCGGATTGTGAACACCGAGCGTCCGCTCAGTGCGCTAGGCTGTTTCCCACCTGCACCTGAGGCGTTGGCGCTCCCGCAAGAACGTGGTAGACTGACTGAGAGCGTGGACCTGCCAATGGGAGCGGGTCACCCTGCGGACCAAGGCCGACGGCGTTTTCGACCGGTTGGCCGCCAGAAGCTGCCACGTGTGCCGCTCGCTCACCCCAAGCAGACGGGCCGCTCCCTTCACACGCAGTTCCTTCGCCAGCACACGGTTCAAGGTCTCCAATCTGCCCTACTCTCCCTGGTTCAACGTCAGTCCCCCCCATGGGACCGACATTCTCCCAGACCCGTTATAGCCACTGACAGAATCACAGACCAACAACACCAGGAGGGTCACTTGACATGATCGGCCACAGTCGCTGCTTGCAGCATCGCCTTCCCTGCCGTACTTCTGAACTCCTCCTCCCCAGAATCCGTGAAAACGCCAAGGAGCTGCTGCACCTTGGCGATTGACCAGAATCTCAGGATAGCGGTTGTGCACTTGATCGGGTCCTGAGAGAGCCAATCGTACGAGACGCAATCTTCAACTGACCCTTCCGCGACGATCTTGTCGTACATACCGGAGTAGTGTGCTCCAAGGCGCATGTCCGTCAACACTTTGAGGCGGCCCCTACGCTCCTCGGGTGTTCCCGCAAGCGCGAGATCTAGGATGTCAAGCAGCTGGTAGCTTTGCTCCGTCACGATGGTCTGTGGTCTTGGGACGGCAGCCCGCGCCTCTTTGAAGTGCAGGTGAGCAAGCTCCCTTTCCCCTTTCATCGCGTAGAGCATCCCCAGCTGGGAATGGAGAGCCTCGGCATCTTCTGGCTTCTGCCAGTCTTGCTTCTTCAGAACCTCCATCGCGCATTGGAGAGACTCAACCGCGTCTTTCAGCCTCCCGAGGCCTATGAGCGCCTCGCTCAGCGTGATGTAGCCCCGGAAGAAGCCTGGATCGACTTGGAGCGTTGCCGCCTGCATTACGCAGACACGGTCATACTCGCGTCGACTAAGGTAGATTGCCGCTGTAATCTCCCTTGCCCATGAGTACTTCGGATCCAGTTCCATCGCTCTATTCGTACACTCCAGGGCATCATCCATACGCCCTAGTTGGACCAGGCACCAACCCTTGCCAGCCCACGCCACAGCATCATCACTGGTGATGGCGAGGTATCTGTCGAGATAGCGCAGGGCAACTCCAGGAGCTTCATTGATGAGCCTCCCGCTGATGAGGCCGAGCTGCTCCGGAACAGGGTTCAGTTCAGCAACCTTGTCGAGGCACCTCATGGCTCTTTCCACCCTGCCAGAAACAGCCAGCTTCACGCCCGCAGAAAGCCAAGGATCAACACTGCTCTCGCTCCTTTCAAGCCCCGCGAACGCTTCTGCCCAGAGGCGATCGTCCTCTTCACAGAGAAGCAACTTGAAGAGCAGCCCTATCGCCTCGGTGGAGTGGAGTGAAGCGAGGCCTGCGATCGCTTCTGCACGCACTGATCTGTCTCTGCTCTCTAGGGCCGTCTCAAGACCTCCGGTGCATCTCAGGTCAGCCAGAGCCCTTGCCGTCTGAACGCGGATATCCGCACTGGTGTGAGACAGCAACCTTATCAGTCCGGAGGTATCCCCTCTCCCCTTCAGTTTGGTCACGTTTGGACCGAAGAGCGACATGCAGACCTCCTCACCCCGAATCGCATCACGTCCGCTTGCCCTCCATACTGCCGTTCGTGCCCGTCATACACTCTGCGCCCCTGCTTGGTTCACCTCACAGATCTTGGTGTAGCACACCTGCGCCCCCGGGGCCAGCGCCTCGGATCGCGGCAGCCCCTCAAGTCCCATCAACCGATCCGCAGGCGTCAACGGCGCGGGTTCCTCGGAGGCTACCCGCAATCCAGGGCTAGACGCCCGTACTTCGCAGAGCAACCGCGACGGGGGGTGGTGAGGAAGCAGGCAGACAACTCTACCACTACTACCTCTTCTTCGCGCTCCATCTGCTGCTGGCTCTTGCCTCAGCCTCCTCTGGCGTGTTGCCCCGGCCCTCAACCTTGTCCTTCCCGTCAGTGATCGTCGTCTTGTAGTGACCATCGGAACCCATGAGCCTCTCCTCGAGCCAACTCTCTCGCTCGGTCCTTGACTTCGCCTTCTCGCTCACACTTCCTCCTTCTGGGCATGAACAGCTGATGCGGACTCGCGAACCTTGATCTTCATCATAGCATGCCGCACCGGCTTGCGTCAACTGCTCTAGCAGCCCGTGTGGGTACCTTCCCAGCGGGGAGGTGAGGGCGAGCTGTCACCCGGTTGGCGCGGGCGTGCACGCACGACTTCGGACCGGTGCAAGCGGTAGGATCGGCGAGGTTGGGGGAGGGTGATCGAGGATGAAGAAGAGCCGGTTCACCGAGGAGCAGATTGGTGCGATCCCGGCCAAGGCGAACCGGGATGAGAAGACGATCGGGGACGTGTGTCGGACGCATGGGGTCGAGCCGACGTTCTACAAGTGGCGGAATCCGTTTCGGGGGATGGGGGTGGAGCAGGTGCGGGAGTACCGGGAACTGAAAAGGGAGAACGCACGCCTGAAGAGGCTGTTGGCCGATCGGGAGCTGGAGATCGACGCGATGAAGGCGGTAATGCGAGAAGACTGTGACGCCGCAGGTCCGGCGCAACTGCGTCCGGGCGATGGTCGAGTTGCAGGTGTCCGAGTGGCGGAGCTGCCAGCTGATTGGGATCTCACGGTCGGGGTACCGCTACCGGCGGGTTGCACCGGAAGGGAACGAGCAGTTGAAGGCCGACCTGCGGGTGATGGCCGGAGAGCACTCTGCTGGGGGTTACCGGACGGCGTGGGCGTTGCTGCGTCGGGAGGGGCTCCCGATTAACCACAAGACAGTCCATCGTCTGTGGAAGGAGGCCGGGCTTACCCAGCCACGGAAGCGGAAGCGCCGTCGCCGGACTGGGGAGAGCGTGCCGGTGAAGGCCAGGCACGCAGACCACGTCTGGACCTACGACTTCATCCATGATCGTACGGTGGGGGGGGCGCTACGGATGCTGACCGTGGAGGTCGAGTACACCTGGGAGGGACTGGCGGTGGGTAGCTCGATGCCCTCGGGCCAGGTCAAGGCCATGTAGGTGAGCTGCTTGGGGAACGAGGGCGATTCGGGGTACATCCGCTGCGGTGACGGGAGCAGAAGCCAGGTCCGAGTCCTCACCGCCGGAACACAGCTCTGACCATGATGTAGAGCCCAACAAGCACGATGATCAGTGTGAGAACTCCTGTCAGTATCAGCACGGAACCCCTGCTGTCTCCTGCGCTCCGCGACATGGAGAACATGAGCGCGGCAGCAACAGGCAGGCCTACAGCGAAGGTTCGTCTTACCGCTCGTCCGAACGTTCCTCCTGTACCTCTACCTGCCGCCTTAAGGACAACGAACACCATGAGCGCCGCACTCACGAACCAGAGGGGGACGCCTCCCTCAACTGACGCATTGAGCAGAAACAGTGCCAACGTCACCAGGGACAGGAGGTCCCACACCCAACCTCTGTTCACCCTGTACGCCTCCCTGAGAATCGCCGCCAGATCGCGCTACAATTCCTTTTCCAGTTCAACAAGAAACACATCATCATTGGTGTGCTTCCTGCACATCGCCATGTAGTCCGAACGGCTCTCCGCTCTTCTTTCCAGGTCGATGCGGAAGCTCTGACAAGCCAGGACCAGATCGTCTTTCACAAAGGTCTCCCTCCCTCTGTTCAGGGCGTTGCGCCGCGCACGCACACACAGCTGCTCCAGCTCGGCTCCCGTGAATAGCTTGGTTTGCTCAGCTATCTCATCTAGCAAAGCATTCTCTTCCTCGTTGGTTAGATTCCATCTCACTTTGGGCTTAAGCCCCGTGAGACCGAGGTGAATGCGCAGGATCTCCTTCCGGGCCTCATGGGGGGGGTAGAGTAGAGGGATCTTGTAGTCGAACCTCCCCTCGCGCAGAAACGCATCGTCAAGCTGATCGGGGATGTTGGTTGTCCCAACAATGATTGACCTTCGCTGATCATCCCCTAGCCACTCCAGGACCTGGCTGAACACCCTTCCTGTCTCCTGGGACGCGCTATCGCTGGCACTAGTTCGCTTGCCAAACCGATCAATCTCGTCGATGAACACGAGAGCAGGGCTCATCTGCTCTACCAGGCGAATAGCCTCGCCGAAGCGGCGCCCCGACTCCCCAAGCCATCGCGAGTAGAGTTTCTCCGTACGCATCCTGATGAACGGCAGGTTCACCTCTCGAGCCAACGCCTTTGCGAACACCGTCTTCCCAGTGCCGGGTGGGCCAAAGAGCAGCACTCCCCGCGGAAGCGGTACACCATGCAGTTCTGCGAGGTCGTGGCGCGATAGGACCTCGATCACCTTGTCCCGGACGAAGCGTTTTACCGCGCTGTATCCTCCAACGGCGCCAAAACCCCGCGGATCCGGCTCCTGGATCTCAACGAGTTCTGACCGCGTTATCAGTTCAGCCTTGAGCCGCTTGACACACTCAGGTGAAAACCCGGCCTGCTGCTCATAGGCTTCCAGTAGGACTGATTCGAGTTGATGCAAGTTGAGTCCAGCGGTCCCCAGAGCAAGTTGCCAGAGTCTGCTATCCTCAAGCTGAACATCCTGCCTGTGGGCGCAGTACCGGATGAGGTGCTCGCGCTCGGACTGCTCAGCAAGGGGGGTGCGTTTGAAAGCAAGCAGTTCTGACGTTGCAGAGTCCACTACCGTGCTGATGTCGGATGCTATGACGATCACGGTTGAGTCATTGGCGAGCAGAAACGGGTCAAAGGCCCATCCTCGGAGCGCATACGAGAGCCGTGGATTGCGGTCTGACTCACGAGGAGCATCCATCCACTGCAGGACGAACACTGCCCTCTCACCTTTCAGTATCCCGTCCACGTAACGCAACGACTCGTCGAGATCGACGAGCCGCCTTCTTAGATCTGCGAGTCTCTCGTAGCCCCCGCTAGGGGGCTGTACCTCAATAGGATGCCACTTTCCGTCCTCTCTGCTGTACAGACGTAGGCCGTTCCAGAGGTCGAACAGATAACACGAGGCCTTCTCGTGCCCGGACTCTCGCACGATGTAGCCCTCAAGTTGTTTCCAGCGCAGTGGATCACTGCTCTCCAACAAGAGCACAGTGCTGTAGTTACTGGAGCGCCTTCGCAGTAGGTCCACTATCCAACCTTCATCTAGTCCCTTCAGCTTCTCGTCGATCAGCGAGGTGCGGTTCCTGGCAGACGGAAGTGCGATGTGGTCCTTCTCGGGGATCACTCACCACCTCCAACTAGGGTCTGAGGATCGTGCCTGAGCCCAGTCGGGTCATCTCCCTCTTTGCGTCGGTGACTCAGAACCTCAAGCCGTAGACCTACTGCACCAAGGCCTCTGCGCAGCGACTCCTCTGCAGGAATGCACGAATCTCCAGAGTACCCGGTCATGTCCAAGAAGATCCCTCCAACCGGGTCGACGCGCGCCAGCTGTACTCGACCTCCAGTATACTCACCGGCTACAAGCGTCTGGGGTTCTGGGTTGATAGAGGAACGAACTCGCACAGTGCAGCCAAGAGATCTCATGACAGCAACCACAGCAAGGACGGCATAGTGGTGGGCAATCTCCCTGCATAGCTCTTCGGCGACCTCGACTCTGTCAGAGAGGAAGGGAGCTTGCCCAATCAGCTCGGCTGTCTGTCCTCCCGCAGGAGCTTCTGCGTCATAGGAGAAGAAGACCTGCCCCTCAGCTCCAAACCTCACTCCAACTCCACGCTTGAAGGCTGGGGTCCGAACTGCCAGCCAGCAGCGATGCATCTTTCCAAGGCAGTCGTGGTATGCGGACTCGAGACTACCGCCGTGATCCTTGGCAGCCTTCTCCATCGCATCACGCAGAAGCTTGGTTGCGGGGGTGTCCGGCACATTGAGGGTGCCCTGGACCAACCGGGTTCTCGGTAGCACGATCTTCGTACGGTAGCTGCGCTGAAGGCTCAAGCTCCCACCTCCATCTTGTGGCAGTATCTCTCTTGGATCATAGCACCAGCCGCCCCTGCGCGACGCGTCGGTGCTGTACCTCCAGCTCCTCTCGTCGTGAGCACAAAGCGTCGAGAGCATGGCGCTCCTTTGTCAAGGTCTCCTGGAGCCTTCTGCACTCCTCATCCAACTGCTCTCGCCTTGCCAGCGCTGGGCCAACCTGCCGCTGCAGCAACTCGATGTCCAGCAGTCTACTACGCAGAGCAGCTAGTGGTTCCAGACCTACAGGGCGACGAGTCGCTCCGCGGAGCTCCGCCTCCTCCATCTCGCGGAACTGGTCTTCCCATTGCTTGACTGCCAGCGCCAGCCCACGGGGGTCTTGCGCGATGAAGTCTTTCACTTCTTGTCGCAGCGCCTCGCGTCGCCTGAGTCTATCGCCATGCTTCACATCTACCCTGTTGATCTCCCTCTGAAGACTGTCACTCCGCTCACAGAGCTCTCGGACTCTCCTGCGGTGAGCGTCAATGTGCGCCACTAGGGCGTCGATCTCCTTGCGCGTGGGTGAGGTTGCGTGTCTGCCCCAGAGCACCACTACAGCCATGGCCACACCCAGGAAGAAGCATGGGGCCAGGAAGAGCGCGAGGCTGGCCGGAGCACCTGTTCCAGAGACGGTGAGCACTGTGAGAAGGAACGAGGCCACACCTCCTCCCAGGAAGAGCACTCGCGCACTCCGTATCGTAAGGCAGTAGCGCTCCCTCAGTACTCTCCCGATCGTGCGGTACAGGGCGACGAACCCGGCCGTGCAGAGAAGATACGGCCCAACAGTGATCACGAACCAACCGATTCCTCTGAACACCGCGGGCAGCACCACATCAAAGACAAAGGCTAGAAGCATGGCGGCGAGCAGTAGCCCTACAACGAATTCCATGTGGCACTCGCCGGACCCTGAAGAAGGCGCAGACACAAGACCGTGTTGGCCTGTGTCAGCCAGCTCTGCCATACACGTGCTGCCTTGTCACTTTCGATGTAGGCGTCCAAGCTTCGCTCCTCGCAGGGACATGAGAAGGGCAATCAGGTATGCAAAGCAGAACACGAAGATCAAGGTCAGGACCACGAATCCGAACATGCGAGTACCTGACAAGTGTGGGAAGCCACGTCCCGTGAGGTAGTAGGCGGGGAAGGGGGCTAGTGCAAGTCCGAGCGAGCAGGCCAAGAACCGCTGGCTCATGCTAAGGCGAGAACGGTGCAGCCCACGGGCGCGCGCCGGGAGCCTCTTGGACGAGCTGCCTCCGAGGTCAGCGGACACCATTCTGTACAGAAGACCAGCAGCCGCGAGAACACCTATGGCGCTCAGCAGAACCACCATGTTCAACGCCGGGCAGTATACGGCGGGGGGCCAACGGGGAGCAAGGCTCCGAGTTGCCTCATTGAAAGTGTTACCGAAGGAGGCCCGGCTGCCTCGTTTATCTGGTTACCGTCCACTGGGGAGACGACTACATTTCTTGCACCAACAGCTGGCGGTAGTCGCCCTCCTGCCGGGAACTCCGGAGTAACGAAAGCTCCGTTGTGAAAAAGCATCCGGGCTTGTACGTACTCTCTCGAAACACCCTGCTGTGGAAGCCCATGAAGTCAGTGGCGCACGTCAGCAGTTGGCCGCTCGCATCTTTTCCCGTTACCACCAGGATACCCTCTTCGGTAACACCTACTTCTGAGGCATCACGGGCTCGTAGTTGTCCCACGCAGGATTAGCATGAAGGGTGCCCGCACTCCGCGCAAGCGAACCACAGTCGTGGGTCAGATGCACACGCAAGTCGCAATTTGGGAGACGATAACCGTCATGGCAACCACCTTGCGGGCGATAACACTGATTCGAACAGAATCTGGTGGAGGCGAGCGGGATCGAACCGCCGACCCCCGGCTTGCAAAGCCGGTGCTCTCCCAAACTGAGCTACGCCCCCAGACAGTCGGTTGGCCGGTGATCGGTGTGCCGGCTACCGGTTCGGGAAAGGCAGATGCCCGAACGGACGGTGGGTTATACAGAGGCGGCTGCGGAGCGTCAAGGACACCCTTGGCAAGCATCCCCCGCCCGATCGGGGGATAATGGTCGCTCATGGCCCGGCTCACGATCGAGGAGATCCCGCTCGGGGATCGCCGGCTGCGGGAGTTCGTGGCGGTCCCGTGGAGCATCCACCGCGGGGACCCGCACTGGACACCCCCCCTCCAAGGCGACCTCCTCGGCAGCCGCCTCCTTGGCCTGACCGGCCTCCTCACCCCCGCCCACCCCTACCACGAGACGGCGGAGGTCACGCACTTCCTCGCCCGTAACGGCGCCCGCCTCGTCGGCCGCGTTTCGGCGGCGGTGAACCACCGCTACAACGAGCACCACACGACAAATCTCGGGTTCTTCGGGTTCTACGAGTCGGTCCCCGACTACGCGGTCACGGAGGGCCTTCTCGACAGCGCCCGGGCATGGCTCGCCAAGCACGGCGTGGACGCGATGCGCGGCCCCGGCGGGTACTCGAACGCGACCCACGAGTCGCACCAGGCGGTGCTCGTCCGCGGGTTCGACACGCCGCCGACGGTGGAGCTCACCCACAACCCGCCCTACTACGGGGAGCACCTCGAACGGTACGGCCTGCGCAAGGTGAAGGACTACCACGCGTACTGGATTCCGGCCACCGAGTCGGCGGACCCGCGCCTGGAACGGGTCGTGGAGGCGGCGCGGCGTCGCCGGGGGATCGACACCCGGCCCCTCGACATGCGGCGCCTGGTGGACGAGGTTCAGAACATCGTCCACGTCTACAACGAGGCGTGGGCGGCCAACTGGGGGTTCCTCCCGATCACGGAGCCGGAGGCGGAAGCCTTGGCGCGGAGCCTGAAGGCGATCGCTGACCCGGAGCTGGTGCGGTTCGCGTACGTGGGCGGCGAGCTGGCGGCGATGATCGGGGCGATCCCGGATCCGAACGTGGTCCTCAAGCCGACGTGGAACCGGGTGCTCGACCTGGACCTCGCGCGGGCGGTGCGCCTTCTCGCCGGACGACGGCGCATCCGCACGGCGCGGGTGATGTTCTTCGGGATCTGCCCGCTGTACCGGAAGATGGGGGTGGACGCGGTTCTGTTCCGCGAGGTGTTGACGATCGCGTGGAGGAAGGGGTACCGCGCGGGCGAGGCGTCGATGCTCTTGGAGGAGAACGACCTCATCCTCCGCGCGGCGGCGATGATGGGCGGGGAGCTCTACAAAACGTGGCGGATCTACGAAATGCCGATTCCGTAGACCGTTGTCCGTAATCCGTTGTCCGTGGACCGGAGGCCGTGGGGGCGCGAGCAGCGGTGCCCGGACTGCAGGAGACCGTGAGGCCAACGGATCACGGAAAACGGGGAACGGTATAATGCTCGCGTGGCGGTGCAAAACAGGATCCGCAAGGTCAAGAAGCGCGACCGGTCGCTCGTCACATTTGACCAGGGCCGGATCATCCACGCCATTCTGCGCGCGGTCCGGTCCGTAGGCGGGTTTTCCCTCGACCACGTGCCGGGCGTGAACGACCGGCTGTTCGCGTGCGGGGACGACGAGCATATCGCGGCCTTCCTCGCGGATGTCGTGGTGGCGACGCTCAACCGCGATCCCCGGCACTGGATTGCCAACTTTCCCCCCACGATCGAGGAGATCCAGGACACGGTGATCCACGTCCTGCGGAGCTTCGGGTTCGTCATCGTCGCCGATGCCTACGAGTGCTGGCGGTGGGGCAAGCACTGGGTGCGGGCGGGGGCGATCACGGTGGATGAGTTCGTGGGGAACGGCTACCCCACGCCGCTCCACCGGGAAACCTTGACCTGGAACCGCGACCAGGGCTGCGACAGCGTGGACGGGCTGAACGACATCGTCCGCTCGGGGCGGTTTCCGACCTTGGTGGAGGCGGCCACGGAGCGCTACGAGCGGTCGGTGGACGAGGCGGCCGGCAAGGTCCTGGCACGGGCTGAGCGGGACGACCTGCGCGTGATCTGGGTCTCCGGCCCATCCTCGTCGGGCAAGACGACGACCACGGTCAAGCTCCTCCAGCGGCTGGAGCGGGAGGGCCTCAAGTTCCTGATGCTGAGCCTGGACGACTACTTCTGGCCGCTGGTCGAGCACCCGACGGACTGGCTGAACGACCGCAACTTCGAGACCCCGGAGGCGCTCGACATCCAGGCCATCAACCGCCACCTACGGGCCCTCCTCGACGGTCAGACGATCGAGAAGCCGATCTACAGCTTCAAAGAAGGCCGTCACGTGGGCACGAAACCGGTGCGCCTCAAGAAGGATCAGGTTCTCCTTCTGGACTGCCTTCACGGCCTGTATCCGCCCCTCACGGCGGGGATCGCCCGGGAGGCGATGTTCTACCTGTACATCGAGGCGGCGAACCTGCTCCACGAGGGCGACGGGACGAGCGAACGGATGACGCAGTTCACGGACGTGCGGCTCCTGCGGCGGATGCTGCGCGACGTCAAGCACCGCAACCACCCACCGCTGGGAACCCTCCTCCACTGGCACTACGTGCGCAGCGGGGAACTGTTCTCGATCATCCCGCTGATGGGCCTCGCCGATCACGTGGTGAACGGGGGGATGCCGTTCGACCTTCCGCTGCTGAAGCCGTTCTACCTTCCCGACGGGATCTGGCCGAAGCCGGACGAGGTCGCGCCCTACGACACGTTCCTCGATGCGCGGATCCGCTATCGGAGGATCGGGAACCTGCTCTCGGGGGTGGTGGGGCTGACGCTGTGGGAGGCGGAGGACCATGCCCTCATCCCCGGCGACCACCTCGTGCGGGAGTTCATCGGCGGCAGCACCCTGCAGATCCCCCACAACGAATAGTCGCAAGTCAGGAAGTCGCAAGTCACCCGCCAAGACGCCTTGATCCCCGTGGCCTCCAACTGTCATCGGGACTTGTGACTCCTTGACTTGCTGACTTGTGACTGTCCTGAAGGGGAGCGCCTCCCCCAGTCGGGTGGAGGAGGCGCGGAGGGTGAGTGCGGAAGCGGGCTCTCTATCTCCGTCTGCCGCAGCCCCCAGAGCTGCAATCCTCGACCTGCACCAGACGCGTCGCCCGGGCCTCTGCGCCCGCGGCGTCGGTGACGGTGAGGATGACGAGGAACTCGCCGGGGTGGGCGAACGTGTGGCGCACGATCATCCCCTCGCCGGTCCCGCCGTCGCCGAAGTCCCACGTGTAGCGGGCGATGTCGCCGTCGGGATCCGACGAGCCGGAGGCATCGAATGTGACCGATTCGCCCTCGAACGGATCCACCGGCAGAAACGTGAACGACGCGGTCGGCGGGTTGTTCAGGGCGCGCACGAACGCCGTCCCGCGACCCGTCCCCGACGGGCCGACCACGACGAGCGTCACCAGGTACTCCCCGGCGCGCTGGTAGGTGTGCTCGATCTCCCGACCCGAGACCACGGGGCTCCCGTCGCCGAAGTCCCACAGGTGATCGCTGAGCGTTCCCTGGGGATCGGCGGACCGGCTCGCGTCGAAGTGGACGGCGAGCGGCGCCTTGCCCTCACCGGGAGAGGCAACGATCGAGACGCTGATCTGCGTTGGTCCAGCGGGGTCGAGCGTGCATCCGGACAGGATCAACAGCCCCCCGAGGATCGCGGTGATCGTCCATGCGGTCTTTCTCTTCATCGTGCACCTCTCACTGTCCCGTATAGCAGCCAGGCCCACCCTGCACCTCGATCACCTGGGTGACCTGGGCGGTGGCGCCGACTTCGTCCACGATGGTCAGGGTGACGGGGTACGCCCCGCCGTACCAGTACATGTACCCGACCTTCTCTCCAACGTCCCAATCCCCGTTTCCGAACGACCAGCGGTACTCGACGATCTTCCCGTTGGGCGTGGTGGAGGTGGAGGCGTCGAACCAGATCGTCTCACCTGTGCCGGGCCGCCACGGGGCATAGCTGAAGCTTGCCGTGGGGAGGGCGAACTGGACCTCGACCTGGCTCACGCGGCGGCTGGACAGGCCCTGTTCGTCGTACACCTCGAGCGTCACGCGGTAGGTCCCGCCCTGACGGTAGGTGTGGGACACGATCGGCCCCAGGGCACGGGTTCCATCGCCGAAGTCCCAGATGTACTCGACGAGCTTGCCTTTCTCGGCGAACGAGAGCGATCCGTCGCACACCACGTTGAGGGGAGCGACGCCCACGCTGGGGCGGATCGCGAACAGGGCTTCGGGAGGAAGGGTCTGGAACTTCGGCGTGCATCCCCCGAGGATGAGCGCAGCCAGTGCGCATCCAATCAACAGAATCTTCTTCATCGCACACCCCCTCACAGGTTGAACTCCATCTGTACCGTTATTCCCAGCCAGAGGCCGGAAAACCCCACGGAATCGCCAAGACCGTCCGCGTTGAGGTCGAGCACCGCGGCGCCGGAGGTCGGCACCCAGGCTGGGGCGAGCCGGAACCCAACTTCCAATCCCGCGCTGATGCCCTGTCCCACCGGGAGCGACAGCCCCACGGCAATGGCCCCCAGGGGGCCGCTTCCGGTGTACGTGGTGTCCTCATTCTTGGGAAGGAACGGGAGCGACCAGTCCGTGGGCAGTGTTCGGGGAAACGCGCATCGGTAGATGACCCGGGACGATCCCCATCCGACGGAGACGCCCGCCGTCAGCACGTCCGGGACGAGAACAAGCGACAGCTCGATCGAAAACGCGACCAGGCTTGCTTCGAGGGAGATGTCCACGGGGTGGGAAGTCTCCCCCGTCGTCCACGAGCCTTGGGTGCGGGTGTTGACGCTGGCCACCGCCATCTGCAGACCCACCCGCACGACCCCCCCCAGCGCCTCGGCCAGCTTCAGGCCGACGCCGTGGCGAAGCTCGGGAATAGGCGGGACCGGATCGCCCCCCGCTCGCTCGTTGACGAAGGCGAGCGTCTGATTGGCGAGGCGAACAAACGTGTTCAGGCTGGGGAGGTCGAACAGGACCCAGTGGGCCGACGAGCCGACCGAGAGCGACATCGCTCCGCCGGCCACGCCGACCGCCAACACCACAAGACCTACCCCGATCAGCCGCATCGTAACCTCACGTGATGGAGGCTACGCCCTTACGGGAGGAGATCCGAGGACAGGGTCGCCGCGCCTACGGTCGGTTCGTCACACCCCCGAGGCGCGGAGTTCCTCCCGCACACGGTCAACCGTCCGCTCGACGCCCGCGCGGGAGATGTCGAGGTGCGTCACCATCCGCACCCCGCGGGCTGACGTGCCGGCGCCGGCCGGCGAGGCGAGCACCCCACGGGCGCGCAGTCGCGCGCAGAGGGTCTCGGCATCGGGCCCCGTCTCGATCTCGAAGAGGACGATGTTCGTCTCCGGCGGCAGCACGGACAGGCCGGGCAGCGTGGCCAGGCCGTCGGCGAGGAGCCGCGCGTGGGCGTGGTCCACGGCGAGCCGGTCCACGTGGTGGTCGAGGGCGTACAGCCCGGCCGCGGCGAGGAACCCCGCCTGGCGCATCCCGCCTCCGAACGCCTTGCGGACCCGCCGCGCCTCGGAGATGAGCGGGCGCGACCCACACAACACGGACCCCACGGGACAACCCAGCCCCTTGGAGAGGCAGAACATCACCGAGTCGAACCCCTGGGCAAGCTCCCGGGCCGGGATTCCCGTAGTCGCCGAGGCGTTGAAGATCCGTGCGCCGTCGAGGTGCACGGGAATCCCCCGCGCGTGGGCAGCAGCGAGGACCGCCCGCGCCTCGGCACGGGGCCAGATTCGACCGCCGGCGGCGTTGTGGGTGTTCTCCAGACACACGAGCCCGGTCGGGGCGAGGTAGTACAGGTCGGGTCGGATCGCGGAGACGACCTGCCCTGCGGTGAACACGCCTCGCTCTCCCAGGACGACCCGCGGCTGGACGCCGGAGAAGCGGGCCATCGTCCCCAGCTCCACGTTGTAGATGTGCGACCCCGCCTCGACGACCACCTCCTGACCGGGACGGGTGTGGCAGGCGATCGCGGTCTGGTTGGCCATTGTCCCCGAGGGCATGAACAGGGCGGCTTCGGCGCCCAACAGGTCGGCGGCCCGCTCTTCGAGCCGTCGCACGGTGGGGTCTTCGCCGTAGACGTCGTCCCCCACTTCGGCAGCTGCCATCGCCGCCCGCATCCCTTCTGTGGGCAGGGTCACCGTGTCCGAGCGCAGGTCGATCATGTCCAGCCCTCCTCCCCGATCAGGGGGACGAACGTACACGGGCAGAGGCGCTCGTGCACGAGGTGTTCTCCGTCGCGGCGGACGAGAAGCAGCTCCTGGTTGAACCGCCCGCCCACCGGGATCACCAGCCGGCCCTGGGGCGCGAGCTGGGCGAGGAGCCCTTCCGGAACCCGAGGTGCTCCCGCCGTGACGAGGATTGCGTCGAACGGCGACTCGTCCGGCCAGCCCCGCGTTCCGTCGCCGACGCGGAACCGGATGTTGCTGTAGCCAAGCGACCCCAGCCTCTCTTGGGCCGAAGCGGAGAGCTCGGGGAGCCGCTCCACGGTGCACACCGCGCCTGCCAGCTCGGCGAGGACCGCGGTCTGGTAGCCAGACCCGGTGCCGATCTCAAGCACGCGGCCCGTTGGTGTCAGGGCGAGGGCTTCGGTGGACAGGGCCACGATGTACGGCTGGGAGATGGTCTGATCGTGTCCGATCGGAAGCGGGCGGTCCTCGTAGGCGTAGGGGCGGAGTTGGGGCGGGACGAACCTGTGCCGCGGCACGCGGCACAGGGCGGCGAGCACGCGGTCGTCGTGGATTCCCAGCTCCCGCAACCCGTGGAGGAGGGCTTCCCGCGCGCGGTCCGGTTCAGAGGGTGGCGTGCTCCCCGTGGTCGTCCTCCCCTCCCGCCTCGAACGCGGCCAGCGCCTCCTGGGCTCGGGCGAGGTCCGCTGCCGGCACGAGGATCTGCACCTCGGCCAGCCCGTTCACCGTGAACGGGTACACCGACGGTGGAACGTGGCTTCTGAACTGGATAGGGATGCCTTCCCCCCGCAGAAAGCTCGCCACGAGCTGCGCTTGGGGCTCGCCGATGGTCGTGGTCAGCACCTCCCAATCGTTCATCCTGCCTCCCGTAGATCGAGCTCGTTGTGGACGAGCGTGATGCACTGGTGTCCCTGGAGCACCCGTGGCCCGACGGAAACGCGGGGCAGGCCGGCGAGGAGGGTGTGCTCGGCAGGCGTGAAGTTCTGGTGATCGGAGAGGATGAATGCGGGTTGTTCGGGAATGGGTTCTGTACGCAGCGGATCCCCCCCCTCGTCGAGGACCACCGGCGCGCTCCCCGCGGTGCGGAGGTCGTCCAGGAGCCCCGCGAGCCCGATGCGGCGCACGGTGATCCCCGGGGTGGACGGCCGCTCTTCCCCGACGGGGAGATCGCGGCCCGCTCGCAACGCCTCGCGAAACAGGGCCCCGGTGGACCGCTCGTCCGGGTTGAGGCGCCGCAACCGCAGACCCCACAGGCTGATCGTGATCTGGTCCCCAACCACCAGGTGGAGCGCCACCTCCTTGCGGATCCCGTGGGACACGAGGAACGCGTCGTTCGCCGCGCGGCACGCCACGTCGAGACGGCCTGCCCCACCCGGCAGATCGGACAAGGAGAACTCGCCCTCGAGGGGCACGGTGTGGCTGACCATCACGAACGTCCGCACCCCCCCATGCTAACGGACCCGCTCCAGAACGCCAAGGACGAGGTTGGACCACCGGAACGTCGAGCGGTACTATTCGTTTCTATGTATCTGATCGTCGTGGGTGCGGGGGGCATCGGCTCGGCGATCATCGACCTCGCGGTGCGCGACCGTCACAACGTGGCCGTCATCGAGCGCGATTCGAAGAAGGCCGAGACGATCATCCGCCGGTACGATGTGCTCGTGTTCAACGCCGATGCCGCGTCAGCGGACATCCTCCGCGAGGCGGGAGCGGAGCGGGCCGACGCCCTCATCGCCACCACGCACGACGACGCCACGAACCTCATGGTCATCGCGGCGGCGGGCGACCTCGGGGTGCCGACCATCGTCTCGGTGGTCAACAACCCCGAACACGCGGACCTGTTCAGGCGTCTGGGCGCTCACGTGATGGAGAACCCCGACGTCATCGTCGCCGGTTACCTGTACCACTCCGCCTGGCACCCCCACGTTCGCGACCTCGTCGCCTTGCCCGGGGGGGCGCAGGTGTTCCGGATCACGATCACCGCTGCCTCTCCTCTCGTGGACCTCACCCTCCGCGAGGCGGGGAAGGAGAACCTGATCCCTGATGGGCTCCTCATCGCGGCGGTCGAGCGGGATGGGGACCTCGTCATCCCCTCGGGCAGCACGGTGATTCGGGCGGGGGACAACGTGACCGTGTTCACGAAGGGCCACGTCTCCCAGTCCGCCATCGAGCAGCTCACCGGCTAGACCGATGGGCACCAAGGATCTGCGGATTGTCCTGCGGGACGTAGGACTGCTTGCCCCCGTGGTGGGGGTGATGGCGCTCTGTTCGTTCCCTGTTGCAGTCGCGTTCAGGGAAAGCCAGGTCCTGTGGCCGCTGGGCTGGACGGCCCTCGCCTCCCTTGCCGTGTGGGCCCTTCTCTATCTTCCGTTCCGCCGGGCGGGCGAGGCCCGCCTCAAGCACGGCCTCACCGTAGCCGCGGTGGGCTGGCTCGTCGTGGCCGCGCTGGGTGCGCTTCCATTGATCCTCGTGTCCGCAGGACAGGACGGGGGTGTGCCCTACGCCGATCCAGCAACCGCGTTCTTTGAAAGCGTCTCCGGGTTCACCGGGACCGGCCTCTCGATGTCCCTTCGGCCGGACCTTCTCCCGCGAACGCTCCAATGGTGGAGATCGCTCATGGAGTGGGTGGGAGGAATGGGGGTGATCGTGCTCATGATCACCCTCATCGCGGGACCGGGGATGACCGCGGCCAACCTCTACTTTTCCGAAGCGAGGGGGGAGAAGATCCATCCGTCGGTTCTCTCCACCGTGCGCACGATGTGGTGGATTTTCTTGCTCTACACGTTCCTTGCCGTGGCCGGCCTGTGGGGAGCGGGGATGCCGTTGTGGGACGCCCTCAACCATGCGATGACCGGTGTCGCCACGGGCGGGTTCTCGATCTGGCCGGAGTCCATCGGGCACTATCGCTCTCTCGCCATCGAGCTCGTGACGGTCTTCGTCATGATCGCAGGGGCGATCAGCTTTGTGGTGCACTACCACGCGTTGCAGCACGGACCGCGGACCCTTGTTTCCGACGTTCAAACACGGGCGCTCCTGCTGCTGCTCGCCGGCGGAACGGTCCTTCTCGCGCTCAGCCAGTGGGGTCGGGTGCCGGCGGATGCGGCGTTCCGCAACGGAGCGTTCCAGTTCATCTCGGCCTTGACTTGCACAGGGTTCCAGACGTCGGATCCGGCGATCTTGTCCGATGCGGCGAAGCTGCTTCTCGTTGTGGGGATGGTGATCGGAGGGGCTGCGGGGTCCACCGCGGGGGGGATCAAGGTGATGCGGTTCCTGCTTCTGGTGCGCGGCGCCGGCTGGCAGCTCAAGCGGCTGGCGCGCTCGCCGGATGCGTTGATTCCCCTCCGTCTTGGGAATCAGACCCTGTCGGAATCGGTAGCGTTCCGCCGGCTTGGCGAGGCCGCTGTGCTGGCCACGCTGTGGCTGTTCTTCCTCCTCCTGGGAACGCTCCTTCTCACCTGGTTCGTCTCCCCCGACGCGCGGCTGATCGATCTCCTGTTCGAGGTCGCCTCGGCGCAGGGAAACGTCGGGCTGTCGGTGGGGATCACCCGCCCCACCATGCCGACGGCGGCCAAGCTCATCCTCAGCTTCAACATGTGGGTGGGCCGGTTGGAGATCATCCCTGTGCTGATGCTCCTCCGAGGGCTCATCTTCGTTCGGGACTGAACGAATGCCCCAACTGTTCGGGACGGATGGGGTGCGGGGCGTGGCCGGTGTGGACCTCACCGCGGAGCTGGCGCGACGGTTGGGAAGGGCTGCCGGCCGGGCGCTCGGGGCGCGCACCGCGTTCCTCGCCCGCGACACGCGGGTCTCCGGCCCCGAGCTGGAGCGAGCGTGTGCGATGGGCCTCGCTGACGCTGGGGTGGACGTGATGTGCGCTGGGGTCCTGCCTTCGCCGGCGGTGTCGGTTCTTGTCCGCCGCCAGGGATACGACCTCGGGGCAGTGGTCTCGGCTTCCCACAACCCGCCCCAGGACAACGGGATCAAGTTTTACGATCGGCAGGGACAAAAGCTGTCTTCTGAGGAGGAAGAGGCGGTGGAGGCATGCTTCCACAGCCCGGCGCCGATCGGGCGTCGCGGGCGGATCGCTCCCTTGCCGGACGCAGGGGAAGCGTACCGCGCTTTTCTGCAGGCCGCGGTCCCGGGTCTCTCCCTCACCGGGATGCGGATCGCGCTCGACTGCGCCTACGGCGCGACGGCCGGGATCGCCCCGGATCTGTTCAACGACCTCGGGGCGAAGCTGACCCTTGTTGGAGCAGAGCCGGATGGGGAACGCATCAACGCGACCGGCGCCGCCGCCCTCGCTCCGCTGCAGCAGGTGGTGCAGGAGGAGAAAGCCGACCTAGGGATCGCGTTCGATGGCGATGGCGACCGGGTCATGTGTGTGGATGATCACGGGCAGGTTGTGGAAGGGGATCGGTTGATCGCCGCCGTGGCCCCCCTCCTGTGGGGCTGGCGGGAGCTCGCGTCGCCGGCCGTGGTGCTCACCGTGCTCGCGAACGCGGGTGCTGAACGCCACCTTCTCGAACGGGGGTTCCGCGTCCTCCGCGTCCCCGTGGGAGACCGCAGCGTGTCGCTGGCAATGCGCGGGGAGCGGATCGAACTGGGGGGCGAACCCTCCGGGCACATCGTGTTCGGTCGCCATGCACCAACCGGAGACGGGATCCTCACCGCCCTCCTCGTGCTGCAAACCTTGCGGCGGGCGGGGGTATCCCTGGGGCAACTCGTGGCCCCGGTTCCCGTTCATCCCCAGGTGCGGGACGACATTCCGGTATGGGACCGGGACGCGGCGCTGGGCAGCCCGGGCGTGCAGAAGGCGATCGGGGAAGCTGAGCGGGAACTGGTCGGCCGAGGTCGGCTCATCGTCCGCCCTTCGGGCACCCAGCCGGTGGTCCGGGTGTTCGCGGAAGGGCCGGACGAGGCCGCGCTACGCCGCGCTGTGGCCATGGTGACCAGGGCGCTGGACCGGTTCCGCGGCTAGCCGTGCCGTTTGCGCGGAGCTCATCCGCTCATACCCGGGCCGTCCTTTCCGCGCTCGGGGTGACCTTTCTGTGGTCCACCTCGTGGGTGCTGATCAAGATCGGCCTCCGCGACATTCCCCCGCTTGCGTTCGCCGGGCTTCGCTACGGGATGGCCGCTGTCTGTCTGGTCGGGATCGTCAGCTTCCGCCGGGCCGGGCTCCCGCACCTGTCCCGGCGAGCGTGGGCTGAACTGGTGGGACTGGGGGTCTTGTTTTACGCTGTGACCCAGGGGGCGCAGTTCGTGGCCCTGTCCCTCCTCCCCGCGGCCACCCTCAACCTCATTCTGGGGCTTTCTCCTCTCACCGTGGCTCTCCTCGGTGCGCGGCTCCTCGGCGAGCGACCGACAGGCGGTCAGTGGCTCGGCATCGTCATCGCCTTCGTCGGAACGGGGACCTACTTCTACCCGTTGCAGCTCGCCTCGGCGCAGGCGGTGGGGCTGGGTGTGGGAGCTCTGGGCCTGCTGGCCAACGCCCTCTCCTCGGTCCTCGGTCGGCACGTGAATCGGCGGGGCGACCTTTCACCCCTCATGGTGACGACGATCAGCATGGGAATCGGGAGCATTCTGCTGCTGGGCGTCGGTATTCCGATCCAGGGGCTTCCCCCGTTGGGCGCCGTCCACTGGGCGATCGTGGGCTGGCTCGCCGTGGTGAACACGGCGGTGGCGTTCACCCTCTGGAACTACAGCTTGCGAACCCTGCCCGCAAGCGAATCGAGCGTGATCAACAACACGATGCTCATCCAGATCCCGATCCTCGCCTGGGTCGCCCTCGGAGAGAGGCTCGCCGGCCGGGAAATCGTCGGCCTAGCCCTGGCCGGAGTGGGAATGCTCCTCGTCCAACTCTGCATCCCCCGGCCTACCCCCACCGTTCGAAGCCGCGTTGGGTGAAGGGATCCCCCGCCGTTGCCGCCGGATCGGGGCGTCAGAAATCCAGCTTCAGTCGGGGCTCCCGCACCGCCCGTGCTTCGTCGAGCCGGCGCACCGGGGTCTCATGGGGTGCCTCTCGGAGCAGCTCCGGGTGCTCCCGGGCCTCTGCCGCGATGGAGAGCAGCGCCTCGGCGAATGTATCGAGGGTCTCCCGCGGCTCGGTCTCGGTGGGCTCGATCATCAGGGCTTCCTTGACGATGAGCGGGAAGTAGATCGTCGGGGGGTGGAATCCGTAATCGATCAGCCGTTTCGCGACGTCGAGCGTGCGCACTCCGTTTCCCATGCCTTCGCCGGACAGGACGAACTCGTGCTTGGCGAGTTGGTCGTAGGGAAGCTTGTACGCGCCCTTGAGCTTGGCCTTGAGGTAGTTCGCAGCGAGCACGGCGCCGCCTGAAACCGCGCGCATTCCCTCGTCTCCGAGGGAGAGGATGTAGGCGAGGGCCTTCACGATGACAAGAACGTTCCCAAAGTAGGGGTGAACCCGACCGATCGACTTCGGCCTATCCCAGTCTAGATGGTACGTTTCGCCCTTCCGCGCGATCTCCGGAACCGGGAGGTATGGAACCAGCACCTCGGACACGGTCACTGGGCCCGCGCCGGGGCCGCCGCCGCCGTGGGGGGTGGAGAACGTCTTGTGGAGGTTGATGTGGAATACGTCCGCCCCCATGTCCCCCGGCCGGGCCCGGCCGAGGTAGGCGTTGAGGTTCGCGCCGTCGAAGTAACAGAGCCCCCCCGCGTCGTGGACGAGGTCTGTGATCGTGACGATGTCCTCCTCGAAGATCCCCAGGGTGTTGGGCACGGTGAGCATGATCCCCGCGACGTCGGAACCGAGGGCGCCTCGGAGGGCGTCCAGATTCACCATCCCTCGCCGGTCAGAGGGGATGGAGACGACCGTGAACCCGACCATCGCTGCGGATGCGGGGTTGGTGCCGTGGGCGGAGTCGGGGAGGAGGATCTTCGTCCGCCTACCCAACTCGCCGCGGTCCTCGAGCCACCGCTTGATGAGGAACATCCCCGTGAGTTCGCCATGGGCACCGGCTGCGGGCTGGAGGGTGATCCCGGGCATTCCGGTGATTCCCTTCAGGTGCTCAGCCGTCTCCCACAGGAGCGCGAGCGCGCCCTGGCACGCCTCGGGAGGGAGAAGGGGATGAAGGTCGGCGAACCCGGGCAACCGGGCGAGGTCTTCGTGGAGCTTGGGGTTGTGCTTCATCGTGCACGAACCCAGGGGATAGAAGCCCGTGTCCACTCCGTAGTTCATCCGGGAGAGGGCGGTGTAGTGCCGGACGAGTTCGGGCTGCGACACCTCGGGCAGACGGGGTCCGTCTCGTCGCCGCAGATCCGCGGGGATCGCGCCGAGAAGGCCTTGTTCCACCTTGCCCAACTGAGGCAGCGCCACGGCCTGGCGGCCGGGAGCGCCGTGGTCGTAGATTGTGCTCATTTCCCCTCCAGTGCGACCACAAACCGGTCCAGTTCCTCCGGAGTGCGCTTCTCGGTTACGGCCACGATGAACCCATCGTGAACCCCGAGCGGGTGAAGGAAGCTCGGGGGGAGCACGGCGATCCCCGCCTGACGCAGCTTGCGCACGGCGCGTTCGGGATCCGCGCACCGCACGACGAACTCGTGGAAGAACGGCCCCCTGAACGGCAGACTGTACCCGGGGATGGCTGCGATCCGACTGGCGAGATCGTGGGCCCGCTCGTAGGAGAGCAGCGCCACCCGCCGCAACCCGTCTGGCCCCAAGGCAGCGAGGTACACCGTGGCCGCCAGGGCGCACAGGGCGGAGTTGGTGCAGATGTTCGAGGTCGCCCCCTCGCGCCGGATGTGCTGTTCGCGTGTCTGGAACGTCATCACGTACCCTGTCTTCCCGTCCGCATCCTGGGTCTGACCCGACACTCGGCCCGGCATCCGCCGCAGGTGTTCCATGCGCGTGGCGAAGAACCCAAGGAGGGGGCCACCAAACGACAGGGGGTTCCCGAGCGGCTGCCCCTCGCCCACCACCACGTCCGCCCCGAAGAAGCCCGGGGGCTCGATCACCGCGAGAGGGATTGGGCTTGCAGATGCGATGAGGAATGCCTTTCCCAGGCGTTCCTTCATCCCGGCAAGGTTCTCGAGGACCCCGAGCGCGTTCGGCTGCTGCACGATGAGGGCGCACGTCCCGTCGGGGACACCGTCGAGGGCGAGTCGGCCTGCCTCCGTGTAGGGCACGTCGTGGAGCGCCAGGCCCGCTCCCCAGGCGTACGTGGAGAGGACCTCGCGGAGGCGGGGGTGGAGCGAGCAAGGGACGAGCACGACTTTCCCTCCCGTGGCCCGATGGGCCATGAGCACCGCTTCGGCGAGGGCGGTCGCCCCATCGTACATCGAGGCGTTGGCCACCTCCATCCCCGTCAGCTCACAGATCATCGTTTGGTACTCGAACATCCAGGTGAGGGTTCCCTGGGAGACCTCGGGCTGGTACGGGGTGTAGGCGGTGAAGAACTCAGAGCGGGAAAGGATGTGCCCGACTACGGACGGAATGAAGTGGTCGTACAGCCCACCGCCGAGAAACGGGATCAGCCCGCGGCCGGTGGAACGCTCGGCGAGGGTGGTCAGGTGCCGGTGTACGGCCAGATCGTCACGGGCCGAGAGGCCCAGAGGTCGGTTTCGACTCTGTACGTGGGCGGGGATGTCCGAGAACAGAGCGTCCACATCCGATACGCCGATCGCGTCCAGCATGCTCCGGATGTCGCCCGGAGTATGGGGCAGGTAGGGGTTCATCCGCCGCTCGCCACGAACGCCTCGTACGCCGCAGCGTCGAGGAGCGCACTCGCCTCAGTGGGCGTGCTGATCCGCATCGTGAACAGCCACCCTTGGCCGTGGGGATCCTTGTTCACGAGATCCGGGGAGCCGGAGAGGGCCGCGTTCGCTTCCAGCACTTCCCCGCTGAGGGGGGCCCCCACTTCCCCCACCGCTTTCACCGACTCCACGCTCGCCACGAGGTCCCTTTGCTGCACCACCTTCCCTGCCGGAGGGAGTTCCACGAACACGATGTCCCCCAGTTGCTTCTGGGCGTGATCGGTGATCCCCACCCGCGCCTTGTCCCCTTCCAGGCGGACCCACTCATGATCCTTCGTGTACTTCAGCTCTTTGGGAATCAACATTCCTCCTTAGAATGGCACGACCTGTCCCTGCTGGGCCGGGGAGTGGAACGTGGCCGAGCTCTTGTGGAACATCAGCCGGAACTTGCCCAGCGGGCCGTTTCTCTGCTTGGCGACGATGACCTCCGTCTCCGCCACTGGGCCGGTCTGATCGGGATCGTCGTAGTAGTCGGGGCGGTAGATGAACGCCACGAGATCAGCATCCTGTTCGATGGCTCCCGACTCGCGGAGGTCGGAGAGCTGGGGGCGCTTGGATTCCCTCCGCTCCACAGCCCGGTTGAGCTGCGAGCAGGCGATCACCGGAACCGCGAGTTCGCGGGCGAGGGCCTTTAACGCCCGCGAGATGTAGGCGATCTGCTGCTCCCGCACGTCGCTCTTGATCCCGGCGTCCACAAGCTGGAGGTAGTCTACCACCACGAGGTCCAGGCCGTCGTGCCGCTTCATCATCTGCCGCGCCTTGGCCTTGATGGACAGAACCGATGCCGTGGATGCATCGTCAACGAGGATCACCGCCTCGTGGAGCCTGCCCGCAGCCTCGGCGATGAGACCCCACTTCGACGCCGGCAGGTACCCATCGCGCAGCCGTTGCAGGTCCACCTGGGCCTCCGCGCACAGGAGGCGTTCCAGGATCTGTTCCTTCGTCATCTCGAGTGAAAACAGGCCCACCTTCTTCTTCTCGACGACGGCGGCGTGGCGGATGACCCCCAGGGCGAGCGAGGACTTGCCCGTGCCGGGTCGTCCGGCGAGCACAATCAGATCGGAGCGCCGGAATCCGGATGTCAGCGCGTCGAACTCCTCGAATCCGGTGGACAATGCAGACACCGGGCGGCGGTGGGGGTCTTTGTGGACCTCCATCAGCATCTCGAGGTGCCCCTCCAAGAAGTCCCGTATGGGGTAGAAGCTGGGGGCCGAGCGACGCTCGGCGATCGCGAACACCGCCTCCTCGGCCCGATCCATCACCCCTTCCAGCGGGAGGTCCTCCTGGTGGGCGAGCTCGGACACCCGCCCTCCGGCGTCGATGAGCCAGCGTCGGAGGGCCTTGTCTTCGATGATCCCCGCGTAGTGGTCCACCGCGGTGATCGTGGTGACCTGGCCGATCAGCTCGGCGAGATAGCTGCGGCCCCCGGCCTTGGTGAGCTGCCCCTTTTCCTCGAGTCGGTTCGCCACCGCCACCACGTCGGCGTGCTCGCCCTGCTCGAACAGGTCGAGAGCGGTGCGGTAGATGATCTGATGGGCTCGGAAGTAGAAGTGCTCGGGTTTGAGACGGTCGGCCAGCGCGGGGACGACCTCTTCCGGTTCCAACAGGGCTGCCCCCAGGACGAGCTGCTCTGCTTCCTGGTTGCGCGGAATGTGGAGGATCCCCTCGTCTCCTCGGTCGGCCACGGGACGATCTTACCCCTCCATGGAAGACCCCTGCCAGCCCCCGACGTGCGTTGCCCAGCCTGATTGCCCAGCCTGAATGGGGGGGCTATACTTGGTTGGATACTCACGACCCAGAAAGGCGGAAGGAGGAGGTAGTTTGCCAGTTCTCTCAATGAAGGATCTCCTGGAAGCCGGGGTTCACTTCGGGCATCGCACCCGGAAGTGGAACCCGAAGATGGCTCGCTTCATCTACACTGAACGGAAGGGCATTCACATCATTGACCTCGGACAGACCCTCGATCTGTTCGAGCGAGCGTACGATTTCGTGCGGAGCCAGGCGGCGGCGGGCAAGCCCGCGCTGTTCGTGGGGACGAAGCGTCAGGTCCAGCCGACGATTGAAGAGGAAGCCAAGCGGTGCGGAAGCCCCTACACGAACCAGCGTTGGATCGGAGGGTGCCTCACCAACTTTGACGTGATCCGCCACCGCATCCTGCACATGCTTGAGCTGGAAAGGAATTTTGCCGAAGGGAAGTACGAGCGCCTTCCGCTCAAGGAGCGGGTCAAGCTCGAGAAAGAGCTCAACTACCTCCGCCGAAACCTCGATGGACTGCGGAACCTGGACCGATTGCCGGGCGTCGTGTACCTCATCGACCCCACCGTCGAGATCCACGCCGTGCGGGAAGCGAACCTCCTTGGGATCCCCATCGTCGCCATTTGTGACACGGACTCCGACCCGGACACGGTGGATTACCCCATTCCCGGAAACGACGACGCGATCAAGTCTACACGCCTCATCACCGCGCGAATCGCCGATGCGGTGATCGAGGGGAGGGAAGGGCTGCAGACCGTGGAGTCAGTGCCTGCCGAACCCGGCGAACCCGAGACGATGCCGAAGCCCGAGATCCTGAACGTGGAGACAGAGACCCGCCTCATGGAGATGTGGGAGGAGCTGACCGGCGAAGAAGGGAAGGACTGATGACGGACGTGAACCTGGAGTTGGTGAAGCGCCTCCGCGCCGACACCGGAATCGGAATCGTCGACTGCAAAGAAGCTCTCGCCAAGGCGGGGGGGGACCTGGAGAAAGCGAAGGTGCTGTTGCGTCTGGAGGGGAAGCAGTTCCTGGCAAGCCAGTCCCGTGAGGCGAACGAGGGGCGGATCGAGGCCTACGTTCATCATTCGGGCAAGGTGGGGGTTCTGCTTGAGGTGAACACCTCGACCGACTTTGCCGCGAACTCCGAGGCGTTTCGCGAGTTCATCCGCAACGTGGCGATGCAGATTGCAGCTGCTAAACCACGCTGGGTGAGCCCGGAGGGGGTTCCTGCCGAGGCCGTCGCCGAAGAGCGGGAGGTCCAACGCAAGCAGGCGGAGAAGGAGGGAAAGCCTCCTCAGATCGTGGACAAGATCGTGGAGGGCCGCCTCCAGAAGTTCTACGAAGAAAACTGCCTTGTGAAACAGCCCTATGTGCGCGATCCAGGGCTGAAGATTGAGGATCTCCTCGCTGACCTCGGGGCCAAGCTTGGAGAGCCCGTTGTCATCCGTAGGTTCGTGCGGTTCGAGGTGGGCGCGGGGTGAAGCTGCGCTTCCGGCGCGTGGTGGTGAAGCTCTCCGGCGAGCTCCTCGCCGGGGCCGGGGGCCCCCTCGATGCAGGGGGCCTGCGTTTTTGTGCCCAGGAGATCTGTGCTGCATGCGGGGCGGGGGCACGGATCGGCGTGGTTGTCGGGGGCGGCAACCTCGCCCGTGGCTCGGCCCTCTCTCATCTCCCTTCCACAGCTGGCCACGCCATTGGGATGCTCGGCACGGTGATGAACGGGATCGCCTTGCGCGAAGCGCTGGGCGAACAAGGGGTCTCATCGCTTCTCATGTCCGCTCTTCCCCTCCCGGGGACAGCCGGAGCGGTGGACCCCTGGCAAGCGCGGGCGGCACTCAAGGCGGGCCAGGTCGTTCTGTTCGCGGGGGGAACAGGGAGCCCGTTCGTGACCACGGACACCGCTGCCGTGATCCGGGCCTTGACGGTGGAGGCGGACGCCGTGTTCAAGGGATCAAAGGTCAACGGGGTCTACGAAGCAGATCCCGTGCAGGAGCCCACGGCTCAGCCCATTCCGCGGTTGACCCACCGGGAGTACCTGGCCCGCGGGCTGCGGGTGATGGACGGGGCGGCGGTGGCCATCGCCGGTGAGCACGGGCTGCCGATCGTCGTGTTCCGGGCCGCCGAGGGGGCGCTGCTGGCCGCCCTTCGCGGCGAGACCGGGTCCGTCATCGCCTAGAAGAGCGTCTCAGCCCAACAGGGCCAGCAGGACGCCCGCCGCCACGGCTGACCCCAGTACCCCCGCGACGTTGGGGCCCATGGCGTGCATGAGGAGGGCGTTGTGCGGGTTCGCCTCGAGCCCGAGACGGTTCACCACGCGCGCCGCCATCGGTACCGCGGACACCCCAGCTGCCCCGATGAGGGGGTTCACCCGGCTTCCCCAGCGTCCCAGCAGCTTCGCCATCAGCACTCCCGATGCAGTACCCACCGCAAACGCGAGGAGCCCGAGCACGAGGATCCCCAGCGTCTCCACCCGCAGGAACAGGTCTGCGGAGAGTTTCGACCCCACGCTCAGTCCGAGGAAGATCGTCACGATGTTGATGAGTTCGTTCTGAACCGTTCGCGACAGCCGCTCGACCACACCGGACTCCTTGAGGAGGTTCCCGAACATGAGCATTCCCACGAGGGGCGTGGCTGCGGGGAGGAGGAGGGCGCACAGGCCGAGCACGACGAGCGGGAACAGGATCCGCTCCCGTTTCGACACGGTGCGGAGTTGGTGCATCTCGATCTCCCGTTCGGCCTTGGTCGTCAGGAGACGCATGATCGGCGGCTGAATGAGGGGCACCATTGCCATGTACGAGTAGGCGGCAACCGCGATCGCCCCCAACAGGCGCGGCGCGAGGCGTGACGCGAGGAAGATCGCGGTCGGGCCGTCGGCCCCACCGATGATCCCGATCGACGCGGCATCGCGCAGGGTGAACCCGAACCCCAGCCATTCGCTCAGGAGGAGCGAGCCGATGAGGGTGGCGAAGATCCCCACCTGTGCCGCCGCTCCGAGGAGGGCTGTCTTCGGGTTGGCGATGAGGGGGCCGAAGTCCGTCATCGCCCCGATCCCCACGAAGATGAGGAGCGGGAACAACCCGGTTTCGATCCCGAACCCGTACAGGATCCCCAGGAGGCCGTCCGGACCTCCGATCCCGGCCAGGGGGATGTTGGCGAGGACCCCGGCGAATCCGATCGGGAGGAGGAGCGACGGCTCGTACTTCTTCTGGATAGCAAGCCAGATCAGGCTCAGACTGACCCCGATCATCACCGCTTGTCCCCCGGTGAGGTTGGCCACTCCCGTCGAGCCGAGGAGATTCCGCAACCCCTCTACGAGGTTCACGCCTTCACCGCACCCACGCCACGACCTGCCCGGCCACCACCGGATCTCCGATCGCGACCGTGAGCGCGGTCAGGACCCCGGACACCGGAGACTTGACCTCGTTCTCCATCTTCATCGCTTCGACGACGAGCAGGGTGTCGCCCACCTGGATGGTCTTTCCGATCGATGCGGTCACGCGGACTACGCTGCCCGGAAGGGGAGAATGCACGGGATGGCCCTCGATTCCGTCGGGGGCAGGCAGGGCGGTTGGATCGCTCGGCGTCACCGCGTACGCGTACTGTACACCATCCACGATCGCCTGATCTCCCCGCAGGACGACGGTGAACGGTCGGCCGTCGACCCGAACGGTCAGCGACTCCGGGGGAGACTCTTTTTCCACGGGGGGCGTCTCGGCCTTGCGGATCATGACCTTCCCCCGTCCCTGGAGGAACTCCACGCCCTTGGCCCCGCACGCCGCGACGATAAAGATGTTCTCCTCGGTTGTGGGGAGCCCTTCGCGCTCGAGGACTGCCTTCGCAGGTCTGATCCCTTTGGCGGGGTCAGCATCGTTGAGCTCGAGCGGGCTGCGTGTGGTGGGGGTAAGCCCGAGCTGCTGCGAGGCCTGGCGAACAACCTCTGGATCGGGCGGGATCGGTGTGCGGCCGAAGTACCCCAGCACCATCTTGCCGTAGCCGTCGGCGATCTTCTTCCACGGGCCGAGAAGGACGTTGTTGTATGCCTGCTGGAAGTAGAATTGGGACACCGGGGTCACGGAAGTGCCGAACCCACCCCGCCGGACCACCTCGCCCATTGCGGCGATGACCTCCGGCAGGCGATCCAGCGTTCCGTTGTCGCGCATCATCTGGGAGTTCGCGGTCAGAGCCCCCCCGGGCATCGGGGAGAACGGGATGAGCGGCTCCACGGCGCGGGCCTCGGGCGGGACGAAGTAGTCCTTCATGCGTTCCTTGAACGCCTCCTCCACCTCGAGGACTTTTGTGATGTCCAACTCGAGATCGTAGTTCGTCCCCCGCAGGGCGTGCCACATCGTGACCACGTCCGGCTGACAGGTTCCTCCGGAGACGGGAGCGAGCGACAGGTCGAGGCCATCCGCCCCCGCCTCGAGGGCGGCGAGGTACGCCGCGACGCATGCCCCGGCCGACTCGTGGCTGTGGAACCGGAGGTGGACCTTGGCCCCGAGCAGCTCCCGCGCCCGGCGGATCGTCTCGCCGACAAGTGCCGGTGGGGCAGTACCGGATGCGTCCTTGAAGCACAGGGAGTGGAACGGGATCTCCGCATCGAGAATCCTTTTTAGTACGGCAATGTAGAACTCCGGCGTGTGGGCGCCGTCACACCCGGGAGGGAGCCCCATCATCGTCACCGTGACCTCGTGGCGCAGCCCGGCCTCGACGATGCACTTTCCGCTGTAGATGAGGTTGTTGACGTCATTCAAGGCATCGAAATTGCGGATCGTCGTCATCCCGTGCTTCGCAAACAGCTCGGCGTGGAGACGGAGGATGTCGCGAGGCTGGGACTCTAGCCCCACGACGTTGATCCCCCGGGCCAAGGTCTGGAGGTCGGCCTCCGGCCCAGCCGCGAGACGGAACGCGTCCATCACGTCAAATGCGTTCTCGTTTGCGTAGAAGAACGCCGACTGAAAGGATGCTCCTCCTCCAGCCTCGAAATGGGTGAACCCTGCTGCGTGTGCCGCTTCCACCACCGGCAGGAAGTCCTGCGAGCGGACCCGGGATCCATACACGGACTGGAAGCCGTCACGGAACGCGGTCAGCATGACCTGCACAACCTTGCGCAACTCTACCTCCTCTGTCGAGCTGGACGCGTTCGCGTAACGGCGACGGCGATGGCTGCCGCCACAAGGGCTTTCTGGCGGTCCCCAACCGAGCTGCCGGCCTCCACAGCCGGAGGTTCCGAGGCGACCCGCGCCAACAGGCGCAGAACGAGGACGAGCAGCCCGAGGAACAGAAACACGGCCCCCAGACCGACCACGAGAAGCTGCGTGCCTTCGCCGATCACCGGAGGTCCCCCGCCTGAACCACGTGCCGAGCCCCGCGCGGGTCAGCCACCACGAGAGAGAACGACGGATCGAGGTCCACCGCCAGCCCGCCAACCGTGCCGCGGGGAGTGCACACCGTGACCCTGCTTCCGAGGTGGGGCGACCGGCGGACGACGTCCGCGCGCAGGACGGCCCTCTCGGGAGAGGCCAGCTTCTGCAAGAAATGGGCTGCGACCTCCTCTGCGATCGCGCGGACATCGTAGCTCTGCCCGATGAGCGTGCGGAGGGAGGTCGCGGGTTGGTCAATCCTTTGGAGCTCTCGGTACCCCATGTTCACGTTGACCCCCACCCCGACCGCGGCTCCGACGAACCGATCGCCCATCCAAACAGCTTGCGCCAAGACCCCCCGATCTTCTCTCTTCCGATGAGCACGTCGTTCGGCCATTTGATCGTGGGCTCGATCCTGAGGTTCTCCAGGACGTCGCACACAGAAACGGCCATGGACAGGGTGAGGAACCCGGCCAGGTCGTCCGCAGGGGAGATGCACGGTGGCTTGACTACCCCCGTCATGTGCACACTCCCCGGCGGCGAGTGCCACGACCGCCCGAGGCGTCCTCTCCCGTCGCGTTGGCATTCGGCCGAGACGAGCAGGCCATGGGGGAGGTCATCGAGTTGGGATACGACGTAACTGTTCGTGGAGTCGACATCATCCAGCCACGCGATGGTAGGCGCAGTCTGAGGGAGGGGCAGGCGGACAGGCATCGTAGGTCTCATACTACCCAGCAGAGACTGTGTTTCAAGCTGTGCAGGATCAGCACAGCACTCTATGCATCGCAGGTTGGCGGGCACACCCAAGGCAAAGGGGCCACACTGGCTCCTCTGTGGTCCCAAGGGGATTCGAACCCCTGTCTCCGGGATGAGAGCCCGGTATCCTTGACCCCTAGACGATGGGACCCACCTTCCGATTATAGGCCGCTTATGGACCTCCCTCCACCGTGTTCGGCACGAGCGCGGAGGGAATCGCGGACCTGTAGCTCACTCCTTCCCCCACGTCACGACGGAAACCCCGGGACTCAGCGAGAACGGGAGTTCGATCCCCGCCCAGTCAACGAGTCTCACGGATTTCAGTTCGACCGTGACCGTTCCCTTGGGGTGCTTGGTCTGATCCACCACCACCTGGACCGTGACGAGCTTCCCAGCGCGGGCCTGGGTTCGGGAGGCTTCGACCTTGAACGTCAGCTCCCCGGTTTCGGGGTCAAGGGTCTCCTCGACGATCCGGTAGGGAGCTTCGGCGATGAGCTTCAGGGATACGTCCTCTAGCGTGAGAGGCGCGGTCGGCGTGTACCTGAACACGCCTTGGAACGTGCCCACCGTCTCGCCGTCGGTGGAGACCTCCACCTTCGAGTCCACCGACTGGAGCTGGATCTTGGGCTGTCCGAAGAAGACTGCCTTTGCGGGGACGGCTTCCTGCACGCCGGAGAACTTCGTGAGCGCGGTCGGCAGGTACAACCAGTCGAACGGCAAGGCCTCCTCGACCTTCACCCGGTGGGCGAGGAGGAGGCTCCCTCCGAGCGGCATCTTCCCACCCAAAACGAGGGTGGTGACGAGGGACAGCGACCCATTGTCAAGAACGAGGATCGGCTTGCCGTCGGGAGCAACAAGGTCAAGCCTGCCGAGGGCCGTCGCGTACCCGAGGAAGTTGCCACGGGTGTCGGAGAGGTCAACCCCTGTGATCTGGGACGAGACTGTCCCCTTGGAGACCAGCTCAAGATGATCCACACGAATCGGGGTGTGGTTGCGGTCGTTGTCGGTCAGGGTGAGGGTGGAGTAGGTGAGGGACGACGGCACGGTGGTGAACACCCGCCCAGCGTCGCGGACGTTGAGCACAACCTGTTCGAACCCGGCTGCGACCACCTGGTCCGGAATTGGATCGGAGAAGGTGAACGCCTGCTCCTGAGGGCCCTGTTTCCCCTCGCGAACGGTGATCCTCCACGTGGGAGCAACGGTCACCGGGTCCTTGGGGAGGAACGTTGTCGGAACTGTCACCCACAGACGCACGGGCCCTGGCCGCACCTCGTTGAACGTGTCGAAGGCCACGAACGCCGGTTCGGGGAGCGTCACGTTTACCCCGGCCGGGACTTCGATCCGCGTCACGCCGTTGTTGATGTCCACGGTCCAGATGAGATCACGCGGACCGTCGACACGCACCGCGACCACGTACAGCTCGTGGGTGTTCACGTCCTCGGTGTCCCACACCTCGGCCTCGGCGACGAGGAATACGTCCCCGGGGTTGAGCACACCGCCTTCCGGACCAGGGAGGCCTTGGGCACCGAAGCTTCCGTCGACCACAAACGTTTCGGGAACGCCGTCGGTGAGCTCGATCATCCCCCCTTCCTTGCCCTCCGACCACCACAGCCGGATTCGGGGCTGGATCGTGTGTCCGTGAACGATGCGGTCGGTGACCTTGACCCAGATCTCGAGCCAGGCCTCGCCGTCGTCGGGGATCATCCGCTCCTCAGCTGGACGGGAAAGAAGGACTTCCGCGATCGGGAACCCTGGCCAACGGCCGAACACCGTCTTCTGGCCAGCAATCTCGATCCGCAGCTCGACCCACTCGATCTCGGCGGCGGTCGCTGTCCCCACGTTGTCGATTTGAAGCCGGGTGAAGTACACGGGATCTCGGTCGCCCGCGTCGTTGTCGCGAAGCAGCGCACGCATCACGAGGCCGGTGTCGGTGGGATTGAACGGCTTGTTCCCGTAACCAAGATCGCGGAACTCTTCGATCTGCCCGAACGCACCTACGCCCAGGATCAAGATAGCCGCGAACATCACGAGTCTGCGCATGATCGCCTCCTTGGCTCACCGATGATACCGTGCGAAGGAGGCGACGGTTAGAACGGCCAGATGAGAGGGACGAGCAGGATCACTACGCCGTAGGAGATCGCGGTGAGAAGCCCTCCTACCACGAGGTAGTCGGTGAACCGGTAGCCTGCGGTGAGGACAAGGGTGTTGGGAGGAGTCGCCACCGGCGTGGCGAACCCGGCGGCGCACGTCGCGGCGAGGGCCATCATCATTGGGTACGGGGATACGCCCAGCTGTTGGCTCAAGAAGAGGGCGATTGGAGCAAGCATCGCGGTGACAGCAGTGTTTGACGTGATCTGCGTCAGGACGAGCCCCAGCCCGCTCACGGCGGCGAGCACGGTGAACGGGGAAACGGAGGGACCCAGCGACTGGAGGACGAGGTCAGCAAGGAGCCTCCCCCCTCCGCTCTTGTCGAGGGCGGCGGCGATCCCCATCGAGCCAGCGAGGACGAACACGGTGTTCCAGTCCATCCGCCGGTAGGCAGCGACGTCGGATATGCATCCCGTGGTGATCACCAGCACCGCTCCCAGCATCGCGGTCAGCCCGACGGGGATCGTCCCGCTGGCGAACAGGCCCACGCAGAGGAGCATCACCCCAGACGTGATCACGATCTTGCGCTTGTTGCGGGGTGGCAATGTCGCTCCGTTCCCCGCTATCCACGCTGCGGCGATCCCCGGCTGTCGCCGTGCCATCACCCGCTGCGTCACGGGATAGCCAAACAGAAGCGAGTAGATAAGGAGGATGAGGAGCACAGGTGCTCCGACCCAGGCGAACTCGAAGAACCCGAACGGGCGGAATCCTGATCTCTCCAGCACCCCCTGCACGATGAGCGGGGGGGTGGAGCCGACGAGGGTCATCATCCCCCCCGCGCTGGTGGCGAAGGCAATTAGCATCAGGACGTTCCCGGGTCGGATTCGACCGCCGGAGGAGGCGGTCATCCCCATGATCACCGGGATGAACATCGCGGTGACGGTGGTGTTGTTGAGGAACGCAGAGAGGACTCCCGCCACGAGGATCGCCACCCAGAGGAGGCTGCGCTCGCTCGCCCCGGCCCGCTTGAGGAGGGCTTCGCCGAGAAGCTGCGACGCCCC
Source organism: Acetothermia bacterium UBA7521 (assembly GCA_002479455.1). GTDB lineage: Bacteria > Bipolaricaulota > Bipolaricaulia > Bipolaricaulales > Bipolaricaulaceae > Bipolaricaulis. The sequence continues at coordinate 5,014 of DLNB01000042.1, read as the reverse complement.
GCTCTCCACGAGCGCCGCCCCGACCACCACCATCCCTCCTACGAGGAACACCACGTCTGAGGCAAACCCGCTGAACGCCACGGGGAACTCCACCACCCCCAGGAGGGCCATCGCCACGCATGCCCCGACCGCGGTGACCCCGAGGGGAATCCACTCTGTGACGTAGAGGAGAAGCGTTACACCTAGGACGACAAGCGAGGCAAGGGCAGGGGTCACGTCCCCCCCTTGGGAAGGGGTCGTGATAGGCACAGCGACTCAGACGAGACGATGAGCAACATGTTCGGTGCGGGTGGTAGCATACGGGTCCCCTTCGCTCCCCTCAACTGCCAGAGTGTCCGGTCAGCTTGATGTAGAGGCGCTTTGCAGCCGCTTGCTCCGCCTCCTTCTTCGACCTCCCCCGCCCGGTGGCCTCGCCGGCGGGGAGGGAAACCTGTACCGCGAAAACCTTCTTGTGCTCAGGACCTTCCGAGGAGACGACCGCGTACTGGGGGAGTCCTCCAAACCGAGCCTGGCTCAGTTCCTGGAGAAGGGATTTGTAGTCTGGGGAATTCATCTCCGCGTCGACGGCAATCCGGGTACGCAGGAGTTCGTCGACCAGACGAAGGGCTGCATTGTAGCCATGGTGGAGGAACACGGCCCCCATGACGGCCTCGAAGGCAGAGGCAAGCACGGACGACCGGCTGCGGCCTCCGCTGTCCTCAGCGCCTTTGCCGAGGAAGAGCAGTTGCCCCAGGCCCAACTCTGTCGCCACTTCGGCCAGCATGGGGCGGGACACGATCACTGCCCGGACCTTGGACAGGTCTCCCTCATCCCGATCGGGGAAGAGACGGAACAACAGGTCGGCAATTGTCAGGTCGAGGACTGCGTCGCCGAGGAATTCCAAGCGCTCATTGCTCTCCCCTCCGTGCTCGTTTGCATACGAGTCATGGGTCAGGGCGGCGCGAAGGACGTCTTCGGGAACCTCTAAGTTCAGTCGAGCGAGTAGAGCAAGCAGAGGAGGATGAGCCAGCATCGCAGCTAGACGCGTCCCGTTTGCGGTTCCGTTCCAGCTGAAATCGGACGCCCCAGGAGTCGTTCGAGCCGGCGGTTGAGCTTGGTGAGCAGGGATTCCTCTGAACCCAGCGGGTCGACGAGCACCGTGATCAGCCCTGCCCGGCGTCCGCCCAGGATGTCGGTGAGAAGCTGGTCACCCACCATCGTCGCCTGATGCGGGTGAACCCCCAGACGATCGAGGGCAACCCTGAACCCTCGCTGCAGCGGCTTGCGTGCCGAGCTAACCAACACGATCCCCCTTTTCCTCAGCCCCTGCGCCAGGAGGTGATCCGGGGGAACGAAGGCGTTGGTGAGCACGGAGAGCCCCAAGTGCTGCTGGGCAAGCCGATCCAGCAGTGCCCATGTTGGGGGATCGATCTCCCACACCCGCCACCGACAGAGGGTGTTCTCGAGGTCGTACAGGATTGCCCGAACACCCTGCTGGACAAGGCTGTCGTAGTCCACGTCGTGGACCGAACCAGCCACGTGGTGGGGGCGAATCCACCTCACGTCTCGACCCGCACCTCCCCGATGTGCACGTACCGGGCCGCTCGGGCGAGGGTGCGCCGGACCTCGTCGGCGCACCCCGGGGCGATGAACACCTTGAACATTCGGCGCGGGGGGTCGTCGCGGTACTCGCGTCGCACGTTGGCAAGTCCTGACCCCGACGAGAACACCGCGTCCAGGAAGTGAACGGCCTCGGGTTCCAACTCCACCCACGCCGTGATCGCATCGGTGGGCTGGGGTAGAGACCGTACGGCTGCGAACCGGTCACCCACGGTTCTTCTCCGCGATGAACCGGTGGAGGGAGGTCTCCGCGTCGCAGCCGAGCTGCCGGGCCAGGGCGACGCCTTCGAGGAGGATCTCCCCCACGATTCTCTCCGGTTGCAGTGCACCCTCGGGTCTGCGGAGCCGGGCTCCGATTGGGACAGGCTGTCCTGCGGCTTCCTGGACCTCCACGAGTTTCGCCGCCGCGACGAGGGCGGGAAGATGGCGCTCGCGCACGGGTCGCCCCTCATGCTTCTTGATCTCCTCCCATTTCAGTCGGACTGCATCTGCTGTGTCGACCTGTTCCTCTCCGAACACATGGGGATGGCGCCGTACGAGCTTTGCGCGGAGGGAATCCGCCACCTCACCGATCCCGAAATGGCCTGCCTCGGCCTCGATCTGGGCGTGGAGAAGCACCTGGAGGAGGACGTCCCCCAGCTCGTCCTTCATCTCCTCGGTCGATCCATCGGTCACCGCTGCCGCCGCTTCGTACGCTTCTTCGAGAAGGTACGGGACGAGGGTGCGGTGAGTCTGAGCGCGATCCCACGGACACCCCGTGGGGCCTCGCAGGCGAGCGATCACCTCCACGAGGTCGCGCAGTGCCAGGACGGGATCGCGGTGCGGGTGGGTGTCGCTCATCGCAGTTGGGTCAAGGTGAGCCGTTCGAGAAGCGCGGTCACCTCCGCAGCGCGGAACGTGGGATCGGTTGTCTGGATCCGTTTTAGATCCGCCACTCCTTCCTCGTACCGAACGAGTTCGGCATAGAGCTGGGCGCGTTGCCACAGGAACTCGAGTCCCAACGGTCCCAGCGGGGCTCCAACTCCTACCCGGCTCTCCTCCACCTTCACCATCTGAGTGTAGATGGAAAGCTTCTGCCCGGCGGCGACCGGTTGGTCGAGAGCCTGGCGATAGTGGTCGAGGGCCCGATCGTACTGGACCTTGGCCAGGTAGCAGTCCCCGAGGCCGATCAGAGCATCGAGGTTCCCGGGCACCTGCTCCAGGATTGCCTCATACTGGACGATTGCCCCATCGTATTTGTACTGGTCCCGGAAGTAACCGGCGAGGAGATAGCGGGTCCGGATGTCGGTTGGGTCCAGGGCCACGATCTTGCGGGCAATGGATTCCTTGAGCGATACAGGGACCGCGCGCTGGAGAGCCTGACGGTAGGAGGACAATGCCTTGTCTTGATCGCCAAGCTTCGCATGCACGTCGCCCAGACCGACGTGCCCCTCGGCTCGGTACGGAAACACGCGGATGGCATCCTCGTACCTCTTCTTCGCTTCCGCAACCTGGTCGGCCACCAGGTACGCCCCTGCCAGCTTGAGAAGGGCGTCGACAGATAGGCCGCGCCTGTACGCGGCGTCGTAGCGGGCGATCGCCCCCGCCGTGTCTCCTTGGGCAAGGAGAAGATCACCGTGCAAAGTCAGTGCGGTGGCGTTGTTCGGCTCGCGGGCGAGGACCTCTTGGAGCAACGGGTCGGCAAGGGCCAGCTGGTTGCCCCGTACGTATGCCGCGGCAAGTTTCAGGCTGAGCGCGGGGTTCCCCGGCTGAAGGTCGAGGGCCTTGCGGTACGCTTCCGCCGCTCCGGTGTGGAGCTCTATTGCCATCAGGACATCGCCCTGACCGATGTAGGCGGCCACGAAGCCCGGCCGGGCTTCGATCGCCTGCCGGTACTCCCCTTCAGCCGCGACCCAGTTTCCCGCTTGGCGGTATGCTTCCGCACGCGCGTAGCGTGCCTCCGCGCTCTGGGGGGCGAGGGCCAGCAAGCGCTGGAAGAACGCATCATCCCCCATTCCCGTTTCGATGAACGCGAGGTAGGCCGCAACGGCCCCGTCCTTGTACATCGCCTCTTCGGCGTACAGCCGGGAGATCTCGGCCGCGCCGTCCGGTGAAAGCTCTGGGTTGGCTTCGACTTCGATCCGCCTGGCCACTGCGGCCGTCAGCAGCTCCTCGTACAGCCGTCCAATGTAGTAGGTCACGTACGAATCGGTGGCTGATCCGCTGGCACGGATAGCCTCCAGCTTGGCGAGGGCTTTGGTCTTGTCCGTTCCGTAGGCCATCGCTGCCGAGAGGAGGGGATCGGGAGTTTTCACCTCGGTCTGCTCACGGCGCGCGGCGTACCACGTGCTCCAGCGGTCGCTCTCTTCGTCGCGGACATAGTCTGCCCGCACCGTGTCGCGGATCTCCGCGAGCGGCGGCACTCCGGCTTCCCGGCGCTCGATGAGTTTCACGATGTGGAACCCGTCCTCGTCGTCTACGAGCTTGATCTGGCCGACCTCGCTCAACCACACCGCGTCCGTGACCTGCTCCGAGAACGGGGAATCAGACAGACCGAACCAACCCGTCTCGCCGCCGCTGTCCTTCGTCGTCTCGTCGAGGGAGTGGGTCTGGGCAAGGGCGGCGAAGTCTGCCCCGGGTTCGTTCACCTTGCCGAGAAGCTCGTCGGCGAGCCGTGCCTCACGGACGAGGATGTGCGCCACGCGGACCTTTTCCGGTTCGTTCTCGTACCGGTTTCGGTTGTTTTCGTAGTAGGCGACGAGGTCGACCTCGGTCGGCTCGATCGGGCCGACGGCCATCTGCCGTACCCGCTCCTCGCGCAGGCGGGCTTCCTCTTCGCGCGCTAGATCCTTCTTGTAGGCATCGAGCGTGTATCCCTGGAACTTCAGGTACTCCTCGAGGTCCCGGTCTGTGAGGCCGTACTGGACGAGGATCGACTGGTAGCGATCGTTCACGGCCTTATCCAGCTCGGTCTTGGCAACCGTCACCCGCAGCTCACGGGCTGCCTTGTCGAGGATCACCGACCGAACGATCTCTTCGGCCGCTTGGGCCTGGTAGGGGAGCGCTCGATAGGCTCCTTCGGTCCCGCGGAGGAGTTCCTCGAAGTCAAGCCCGTACAGCGCGTACAGCTGTCTGTAGTACTCGATAAGGTTTCCGTAGGCCTGGGCGAACTCCTGGCGGGTCGTCTTTCGTCCGTCGACGATGAGGACAACTTCCTCCGCACTTCCGGGTGGAGGCGAGCTCAACAATCTTAATCCTCCCGCCACGACGATCGAGGCGACGAACCCGATCACCAACATCCAGATGATGGTCTTCTGATGACGCTTGAAGAATCGGTTCATGGATTCTTGTCCCCCTGCCTTTCTTTAATCACACGCATGAGTTGGTGCCCTGCCGACCAGATACCGCTTGCCAGGCCCAACGTGATCCCCACAGC
>DLNB01000051.1 GCA_002479455.1 Acetothermia bacterium UBA7521 | reverse complement strand
GGCTGTCGTCAGCTCGTGTCGTGGGATGTTGGGTTAAGTCCTGAAACGAGCGCAACCCCTGCCGCCCGTTGCCAGCGGACCCTTCGGGGTGCCGGGAACTTTGGCGGGACTGCCGGCGAATAGCTGGAGGAAGGAGGGGATGATGTCAAGTCCTCATGGCCCTTATGTCCGGGGCTACACACATGCTACAGTGCCCAGTACAATGGGTCGCCAACCCGCAAGGGGGAGCCAATCCCATCAAAACGGGGCATGGTTCGGATTGCAGGCTGCAATTCGCCTGCATGAAGCCGGAATCGCTAGTAATCGCGGGTCAGCCACACCGCGGTGAATACGTACTCGGGGCTTGTACACACCGCCCGTCACGCCAACCGAGTGGGGGGTACCTGAAGTCGTCCGATGAGGGCGCCGAGGGTGTCCTTCATGAGAGGGGCGAAGTCGTAACAAGGTAGCGGTACGGGAACGTGCAGCTGGATCACCTCCTTTCTAGGGAGTAGCCTTTGTCACACCCAGTCTTCCCGCCCGGTAGGGCCCGTCGTCCCCCTGTTCACAGTACCTCCGCGCGTCGCACTATGGACGCGCTTCTTTCTTCTTGGGCCCGAGAAGCCATCGTGGACACTCCGCCTTTCCTTCGGCCGGGCTCGCCCCGGCAGTAGGCTGCAGTCACTATGGAAACCACCCAAACGAGAAGCCCTCTGACACGAGACGACCCGATCTGGGCCACAGGAGACCGGATTCGAGTTTTGGACCGCGAGACTGTGTATCATCCCGGCTCTCCCAGCACCGCGATGTACCTCGTCGAGGAGGGGCGGGTGAAGCTCTCCTATCTCCATCCGTCGGGAAAGCGGATCACGCTCGCGTTGAGGGGGCCGGGCGAAGTGTTCGGCCAGATGGCCCTGGTGGGCGAAAAGCGCCGCCGGCATCACGCCGAGGCGGTTGAGGATACAGAGCTGATCAGAGTCGAACGCGATGCCTTCCTGTTCGCGGCGCGTCGCCGCCCTGAAGTCTTCTCCGACCTCTTGGGGGTGTTCGGGTTGTGGGTGCAGGAGATCGAGGAGATCGTGGAAGACCTCGCGTTTCGCGACATCCAGACGCGGCTGTCGCGCCAGCTGTTGCGACTCTCCAACGAGTACGGGGTGAAGACGAAGAGCGGGATCATGATCGGGTTCCGCCTCACCCACCGCGATCTCGCGGAGATGATCGGGTCGGCACGGGAGAACACGACCGTGGTCCTCAACCGCTTCGAGCGCGAGGGGATTCTCGACAAGCGGCGCTACCAGATCGTGATCAAGGACGTGGAGGGTTTGAAGGAGAAGTGCCAGTCCTAGGGCGGGAAGGGGTGGCACCTGGTTGGGCGGCCGCTGCGGCCGCCTTTCTCTTTGACATTGGCCGTGGGGGAGGGATTGAGCGTCGGCTATAATGACCCATCCTGCAAAGGAGGGTCTCGATGAAGGAAATCCGCTGGCACGGGCGAGGCGGACAGGGCGCGAAGACTGTGTCCCAAGTCCTTGCCCAGATCAACCTGCGCGAAGGCAAGTACGTGCAGGCGTTCCCCGAGTTTGGCCCCGAGCGATCGGGAGCCCCGATCCGGGCCTACAACCGCATCTCGGACGAGGAGATCCTCGTCCACTCCGCGGTGTACTCACCGGACCTCGCGGTGATTGTGGACGAATCACTTCTTACGTCGGAGAAGCCCACCGACGGGCTCCATCCCGATGGCACGCTGGTCGTCAACACGTCGTGCTCGACGGAGGAGATCCGCACGCGCACGGGTTTCAAGGGGAAGATCGTCGTCCTTGATGCGGACCGGATCGGCCGCGAGGCGGGAACCGGGTTCGCCAACATTCCGATGCTCGGGGCCGTTGCCGCGGTGCTCGGCACGGCGTGGAGCATCGTGGAGGAGGAGGTCCGGCGCACGATGGGCGAGCGGATCTCCAAGGAGATGCTCGACAAGAACATCACCGCCCTCCGCGCGGCGTACGACGCGGCGAAGAAGGGGGTTGCCGGTGGCTGAGCTCAAGGGCTGGAAGGATCTACCGATCGGCGGGGTGGTGCCGGGTGGCGTTGCTGCTGCCTTGAACAAGACCGGGAGTTGGCGGGCTGAGCGGCCGGTGTGGAACGAGGAGAAGTGCATCCAGTGCCTCCAGTGTTGGTTCCACTGCCCGGACACCTCGATCGTCATTCGCGACCAGAAGGTGACCGGGGTGGACTACGACCACTGCAAGGGGTGCGGCGTGTGTGCGGCGATCTGCCCCAAGGACGCGATCGACATGGTGCCGGAACGGGAGGGAACATGCGCAAAGTGATGACCGGCCATAAGGCGGTCGCTGAGGCGATGCGCCAGATCGAACCGGACGTGGTGGCGGTGTACCCGATCACCCCTCAGTCGGAGATCGCCGAGTACTACGCGGACTACGTCCACGATGGAATCGTCCACACTGAGCTCGTCCCCGTGGAGAGCGAGCACTCCGCGATGTCGGCGTGCGTCGGCGCGGCGGCGGCCGGAGCGCGGGTGATGACGGCCACATCTTCTCAGGGGCTGGCCCTGCTTGTGGAGGTGCTGTACATCGCCGCGGGGATGCGGCTGCCGATCGTGATGGCGCTCGCCAACCGGTCTCTGTCGGCGCCGATCAACATCCACTGCGACCACTCGGATGCCTACCTGGCCCGCGACGCCGGCGCATTCCAGGTGTTCTGCGAATCGGCCCAAGAGGTGTACGACTACACGCTCATCGCCCAGCGGATCGCGGAGCACGACAAGATCAGGCTTCCCGGGATCGTGAACCTGGATGGGTTCTCCCTCACCCACACCTCGCAGGTTGTAGAGCCGCTCGATGACGCGGTGGCGAAGAAGTTCGTGGGCGTCTTCAGACCCGTGCACCCGCTTCTCGATGTGGACAAACCTGTGACGTGGGGGCCGTTCGCGATGCCCGACTACTACTTCGAGCTGAAGCGGGCCCAGCAGGCGGCGATCGAGGAAGTGCCAACGGTGTTCCTGGACGTCCAGAAGGCGTTCGCCAAGATGTCCGGCCGAGCGTACACCGGTCTTGTGGAGAAGTACCGACTCGACGACGCGGACCGGGCGCTGGTGGTGCTCGGTTCGACCGCGGGCACGGCCAAGATCGCGGTGGACGCGCTGCGGTCGAAGGGCGAGAAGGTCGGGCTGCTCAAGGTGTGGCTGTACCGACCGTTCCCGTACCAGGCTGTGGCGTCAGCTCTCGCGCGCGTGAAGCACGTGGCGGTCCTCGACCGGGCGATCTCGTTCGGAGCGATGGGGGCCCTGTACAGCGACGTGGCGACATCTCTCGTACGTTCGCAAGTTCTCCCGGCGCTCCACAACTACATCTACGGCCTTGGCGGCCGGGACATCACGGCCGAGCAGCTCGCAGAGGTGCTCGTGGGTCTGGAGAAGGTCCATCCGGATGAGGTCCTCCGGTACATCGGCCTCAGGGAGTGACGATGCCCAACATCAAGACACTGGCCCAACGAGAGGAGAAGGAGGTCCGGTTCACGCCGGGGCACACCCTGTGCGCGGGGTGCGCGGAGCCGATGGTCGTCCGTACGGTGCTCAACGCGATCGAGGAGCCGGTGGTCGCGGCGAGCCCCACGGGGTGCCTCGAGGTGGCGACGAGCCGCTTCCCGGGTACAGCGTGGAACGTGCCGTGGATCCATGTGGCGTTCGAGAACGCAGGGGCGGTGATCTCCGGCGTCGAGGCGGCGTACAAGGCCCTCACGAAGACCGGTGCTGTCAAGAAGCGGATTCGGTTCGTCGTGTTCGGCGGGGACGGCGGGACCTACGACATCGGCCTTCAGGCTCTATCGGGAGCGCTTGAGCGTGGGCACGACTTCCTCTACGTGTGCGTGAACAACGAGGCGTACATGAACACCGGGGTCCAGCGTTCCAGCGCCACCCCACGCTGCGCGTCGGCGACAACGTCGCCGGTGGGCGACGCGATCCCCGGAAAGCCCCAGGATCGGAAGGACCTCACCCAGATCGTGGTCGGCCACAACGTCCCGTACGTGGGCCAGGCTGCTGTGTCGAACCTGATCGACCTCGCGAACAAGGTTGAGCGGGCGATGAAGTACGACGGTCCGAAGTTCCTCAACGTCCTCACCACGTGTCCGTTGGGGTGGCGCACCCCGCGCGACAGCGCGATCGTTCAGGCGAAGCTCGCCGTCGAGACGCGGTACTGGCCGCTGTACGAGGTCATCGAAGGGAAGTACAAGATCAACTACAAGCCGAAGGCGCATGTGCCGGTGGAGGAGTGGCTGAAGACGCAGGGCCGGTTCCGTCACCTGTTCCGCGATCCGCAGGGCAAGGAGCGGATCGCCGAGTTCCAGGCGGCGGTGGATCGCCATTGGAACGATCTTCTGAGGAAAGAACAGTGCCTGTCCGGCGGAGAGGCCGGCCAGGGTTAGCCGAGCGAAGGGGCCGGCCCAAGCCGTGGTGGGTGGGCTTGGGCCGGGACCTCTTCATCGGGGCTGGGG
>DLNB01000009.1:699-40651 GCA_002479455.1 Acetothermia bacterium UBA7521 | reverse complement strand
AGGCTCGTGATCTCCGATGCGCATGTCGGGCTCAGGCAGGCGTTGTCGGAGATCCTGGCCGGGGCCTCTTGGCAGCGGTGCCGGGTGCACTTCATGCGGAACCTGTTGGGGCTCGTTCCGCGGGGAGCGCAGCCGCTGGTCGGGGCATGGGTGCGAACGATCTTCGCCCAACCCGACCAAGAGGCAGCGCGGGAGCAGCTGGAGCTGGTCGTCGGGAGCCTCGACGGGAACTACCCCAAGGCAGCGGACCTGCTCCGGGAGGCGGGGGAGGACGTGATCACGCACATGGCGTTCCCGCAGGCGCACTGGCGGAGGATCCACTCGACGAACGTGCTCGAGCGGTTGCACCGTGAGGTCAACCGCAGGTGCAACGTCGTGGGGATCTTCCCGAACGCACGGTCGGCACTACGGCTGATCGGGGCGGTCCTGGAGGAACAGGGAGACGAGTGGCTGGCCGTGCGCCGGTACTTCAGCTTGGGGTCGATGGCCGTGCTCTACGGAAGCTCTCCGGAGGAGCTCGAAGTCCTTGCCCTGGAGGTCCCGAAGGAGGTGATCGCCGTCTAGATCGTCACTGCCGCCGAGGAACCCAATCTACACCACTTGACGGGACGTGACCTGCTGGTTTAACGTCAGTCCTCCCATGAGACTGATATTCTCCCAGACCAGTTACCTACTGACAGAATCATAGACCAACAACAGCGCTACTGGGTCAGTTCTAACCTGGCGGTGACACCGTGTGCCCCGCGTCCGTTCGGCACCAGACCACTTGCGCTTCCCCGTCAGGCCCTACCGCGAAGCTCACCGAGGACACGAAGGAGCAGATGGGCTACAGGCTCCATATCCGGAACAGCGAAATCGCTTCCTGTCCTACAGGCTGTTCTTCGTGGTGAGGAGTGGTCGCGGCCAACCGCTGAAGCTCCCCGCGTGGCTGAGGGCTTCGCGGGCTACGGCTGCATGTGCCGGAGTTCGACGCCGCAGGCCCGGCACGCCTGACGGGTCGCGATGTTCCGCACCTGGCAGCTCGGGCAGACCCGTTCGATCGTGTCGCGGATCCAGGTGCTGATTCCGTGGGGCATGAACCGGAGGATGAACAGCACGAGCAGGGCGAACACAAGCATCCGGTACTTGGGGATAACCACGTTCAACGTGTCCAGGAGCGGGTAGAGGATGAACACCCCCGTGATCGGACCGTAGATCGTTGCCGCTCCTCCGAAGATCGTCCAGATGACGGGCTGGAACGACATGAACAGGCTGAGAACCACGCCGGGGGCCACGATGCGCGCCGCGCTGGAGTGAGCGTAGAGGGCACCGGCCATGCCGGCGGTGAACCCCGATAGGGCGAACGCGAAGAGCTTGTACCGCACGGTGTTGATTCCCAGGGCGCGTGCCGCGGTCTCGTCTTCGCGGATGGAGTGGAAAATCAGCCCCACCCGCGATCCCGCGACTTTCCACAAGGCAAACACCGCCACAAGCATCACGCCCACGATGAGGTAGTACTCCTCTATCCGCGTCGAAGTGAGACGGGCGATGCGCCAGATGCCGCCTTCGCCTCCGGAGAACCCCGGGAAGGCGAGCACGAGCCCGGTGAGCATGATCGGGAACGCAAGCGTGGCGAGAGCCAAATAGTGTTTACGCAGACGGAGACAGGGGATGCCCACGAGCAGGCCGGCGAGGGTCGCCACCGCCGCCCCGGCGGGGATCGTGGCGTAGGGAGGGAGCCCGAGGTGGGAGCTGAGGAGCGCGCTGGCGTAGGCCCCGGATCCGAAGAACAGCGCGTGCCCGAGGCTGATCTGGCCTGTGTACCCCGACAGGAGATCCCAGCTCACGGCGTACAGCGAGAACAGCGCTGTGACGATGAGCATGCGCAGGAGATTGGGGTCCTGGGAGATGAGTGGGAAGGCAAGCAGAGACGCCACGAACACGAGCACGATCACCCGGCTCGGCAGGACGAGGATCTCGTTCTGGAGGTAGCGGAGGAGGTAACGACCGTAGTACATGCTACCGCTCCTCGGCGATGCTCGATCCGAACAGGCCTTCCGGTCGGATGAAGAACACGCAGACCATGATCAGGAGCGCAATCGCTGTTCTGAGGTACGATCCTCCGGGGACGAGGAACACGACTGAAACCTCGGCGAAGGCGAGGATCACCGCGCCGATAAGGCTGCCCTTCAGGCTCCCCAGCCCGCCGAGCACGACCGCGGCGAGCACGATCACGAGCGGGTTCATCCACATCCCCGGCTCAACCGTGAACAGGGGGGCGACGGCGATCCCCGCGAGCGCGGCGAGGAGAAGGCCCAGTCCCATCACGATCGCGGTCACCTGGTTCACGTTGATCCCCATCAGGTTGGCCACCTCGCGGTCCTGGGCAGCAGCACGAATCGCCAGTCCGAGCTTGGTTCTGGAGAGGAGAAACCACGCACCGATCAGGCTCAGCGCGGCGACGACGAGGGTCACCATCTCCTGGTTGCCGACCCGGACCCCGACCACCTGGGTGAACCCGGACAGCGCCGGCGGGACGTGACGAGGCTCGTTCCCGAAGAAGACGAGGACCAACTCCTGGAGGAGAACGGCCACGGCCAGGGTGGCGATGAGCACGGTCGCCTCCATCTCCCGCACCGGCTCGATGAACAGCTTGTACACGGCGATACCGGCGGCCACGATTCCGAGGGTGGTGAGGACGACCGCGAGCGGCATCCCGAACCCTGTGCTGGCGAAGTAGAAGATTCCGTACGCCGCGACCATGTAGAACGCGGTATGGGCGAGGTTGAGCACCCGTCCGACACCGAACACGAGCCCGAACCCCAGGGCAAGCATTGCGTAGACGCCGCTGTAGACCAGGCCGTTGACGAGGATGCTGGCGACCATGGGTGGAAGACGTGCGGGGCCGCGCGGGGCCCTTCAGGGCCCCGCCCCAGCGCGCGCTACTTCCCCTGCCAGTGATCCTTAACCCACGGCGGGATGACGTAGGGAACGGTCCCCGGTGTGGCGATGACGAGGTCCGGGAACTTGGCCGGATCAGGCTGCCACTCCCGGGGCCAGAACGCCTTTGGAGACCCATCCTGCCATTGCACGCCGAGCCCGGTGATGTAGTCAGGTCCCCAGATCGGGTCGTGCAGCTCGTCGAACACGATCCGCCCGAGGGTGGAAACGTAGTCCGTGGTCTCGAGGGCCGAGATCACGGCGTCCGTTTGGAGCGAGCCTGCCCTGCGGATTGCGTCGGCCAGGATGTACAGGGCGTCGTAGGTGCCGGCAGTGAACAGCGGGAGTTCGCCGAACTCTGCCTGGAACTTGTCGATGAACGGGAGGGTCGCTTCGGTGACCGCGACCCCGGTGGCGTAGATCCCAGCGGTTGCCGTATACGCGCCGAACCCTCCGGTGGCATCGAGCCAACCCTGGGCCTGCGCCTCGACATTGATCCCCACCGCGGCCACTGGAACCTGAAGGCGACCCCAGTCACGTCCGAACACAACGCCCACTGGGCCGGAGAAAACGGTGAACACGATGTGGGCGCCGGCCCGTTCCACCGCGGTCAGCTCTGCGGCCACGCTCGTAGCCAATGCTGAAGGCCGCCACGTGCCGACGTGCTGTCCGCCGAAGCCGCCCTTGTCCACCGGGGTCCCCGCCTGCAGGGCGACCAACGTCACGATCATGTTCGCCCATGCCGCCTGCTCGGCAACGATGGCGATCTTGGGCTGCGAGATTCCAAGTTCGCGCCGGAACGTCTCGACCACGTCCCGGAGCAGGATGAACGACACTTGGGCGAGGTAGGTGGAGCGGACAGGGGTGATCCGGAACAGGTACTTGTAGCGGTTGTAGTTCTTGTCCACCCGGCCCTTGAGAAGCCCGTCGTCCGCGGCGCCGGCGATGAGGAAGATCTTCTTGTAGTCGGCGGCGACCTCGGTCATGGCGAGCATTGCTTCGGTGCGAAAGCCCCCGATGAGAAAATCCACCTTCGACGCCGTGATCGCCCGTTCCACTGCGCTCACTGCGTCGGGTCCAGGCTGCATCTCGTTCGAGTCCACGCGGACGAGTTCGATGGTGTAGGTCGTACCGCCGACGGTGATGCCGCCGGCGGCGTTGATCTCGTCGGCGGCGAGCGTGGCCCCCCGCCAGTGGTGAATGCCCTGGATGAACGTCATCGGCCCAACCACGCCGATGCGGATGACCTGCCCTGATACGCTAAGCCCGAGAGCGAAGACTGAAGAGACAAGACAACAGATGAGGGATTTCACTTCGGACACCTCCTGAAACGGAAGATAGGCGACAGTGTAACAGGGGCCACGTTCGCGTCAAGCTGCAGCGCGGAGGGAACCGGGGGACTGAGCGCGGTGCAGGATCAGCGCGCGACGATCTGCTCGTACAGGGCGTGGTACTCCCGCGCCGGGACGTCCCACGAGTGATCCTCGGTCATCCCCCGCACGACCAACCTGCGCCAGCCAACCGGATCGAGACTCCAGAGGCGCACGGCCCGGCTCAGGGCGTAGAGCATCGCCTCGGCGTTGTACCCGTCGAACGTGAACCCGTTTCCGCGATCGTGCTCGGGATCGAAATCGTGGACGGTATCCTTGAGCCCCCCTGTGGCGCGGACGACCGGCACCGCACCGTAACGGAGCGAGTACAGCTGATTGAGGCCCGCGGGTTCGAACCTGGACGGCATGAGGAAGATGTCCGCACCGGCCTCGATGCGGTGGGCCCAACTCTCGGAGAACTGGATCAGGGCGCGCACACGCCTCGGATAGCGCCGCTCGGCGTCCTGGAAGAACGAGGAGTAGCGGGGATCGCCCTCCCCGAGGACGACGAGCTGGATCCCGAAGGCCATCATCCGTTCGAACCCCTCGATCACGAGGTCGAATCCCTTCTGCTCGGCCAAGCGAGACACGATACCCACGAGGGGGACATCGGCCGCGTCCAAGGCGAGCGCCGCCTGCAGGGCGCGCTTATTTCCCATCTTGCCGGTGAGGTCCGCGGCCGAGTAGGGGGTCCACAGGTGGGGATCCGAGCTGGGATTCCACAGCTCAGTGTCGATCCCGTTGAGGATCCCGCTCATCTGCAACCGTCTCTCCCGGAGGATCTCTTCCAGCCCTTCGCCATGGGTGAGGATCTCTGTGGCGTACGTGGGGGAGACGGTGGTGATCCAGTCAGCCGCCTTAATCCCACCTTGGAGGAGGTTCATTTGCTCCCCTCGCGCCACGAGCTGGCGGCCGGTGGCGTCCAGGCCGGTGGATTCCGCCTGGTGCAGCGGGAACCAGCCTTGGTAGGCGAGGTTGTGGACCGTGAACACGGACTTCGCCTGCCATTCCGCCGTTCCCGAACGGAGGTACACGGGGAGGAGGGCGGTATGCCAATCGTTCGCGTGGATCACGTCGGGGGGCCAGCCGAGCGCCCGCCCCAGGTCGAGCGCCGCCCGTGACAGGAACGCGAACCGCTCCAGCGCATCCGGGTACTCCCCATTGTGCTCTCCGTACACCCCGGGGCGATCGAAGTAGGGATCATGGCCGAGGAAGTACACGGGAACGTCGCTCTGCGGCAGCGATCCCTCGAGGACTGTACACGTGCGGGGCGCGCCCCCGATGGGGACGACGTACTCCCCGAGGGAGGGAAGTTCGCCCTTCACCAAGGCGTACTTGGGGATTGCGATCCGCACGTCCACACCGCGGCGGGAGATGGCGGCGGGCAATCCGGCGGCGACATCGGCCAGTCCTCCCACCTTGGCGAACGGTGTCAGCTCTGCAGCTACGAACAGGACGCGCATCGGTGTGAAGAGCCTCCGTCACGGGAAGGACAAGGACACAGCGGCCCGCGCGTAGCGGGCCGCTCCATCCGTCGGTGCTGGGAATCGAGCCTTTCTCAAGGCTCCTCGGAGACCTGTACCGTGAACCGCCACACCCCGAGCAGAGCGGACGCGGGATCGTTGCCCACGTACACCGGGATTTCCAGATCGTACGTGGCGAGGGTCCATGGGGCTTCCAAGGTCAGCGTGTGCTCGCCTACGTCGGGGAGTTCATCCCCCTCCTTCGCCCGCAGGGTGAGGGAGAAGCGCTGCGCCTCACCCGTGTAGAGGACCAAGGGCAGGGACTCCCTCAGGACGTCCTTCTCTACCCCGTTGAGGGAGTAGGTGAAGGTCCAGGTTCCCCCCACGCCCGTGTCCTCAAGGAGGGAGATCGAAGTGAGGGTAATCCGGAACGTGAGGGTTGCGGACGGAGACATGGGTTCCGGCTCAGGTTTCGGTGCTGGCTCCGGCTTGGGCTGTGGGACGGGTTCCGGCACCGAGACTGGCTGAGGAACAGGTGTGAGCACCGGCTCAGGGACGGGCTGAGCGGGCAGGACCGGAGGAGTGCTGGCGGGGCCCGTCCCCCCTACTTCAAAAGGGTCCCTGCCTCCAGCCTGGGTCTCCGTCTCCGGCGAAGTGTCGTCCTTCCACAGAATGGTCGTCTGCACACCCTCGCGGTTCCCGTAGAGGTCGATCGCGTAGTACTCGATCTTGTACGGACCCTCAGGCCCGGGGACGGTGAACGGTTCGATGTAGGAGCGCCAGTCCCCTCCCGCGAGGCGGAAGAAGATGTTCGCAAAGCCGGACGCGTCATCGGCGCGGAGTTCGATTTTCGTCCGCGACGTGATCCACAGCTTTCCGTCGGGGGCGTAGTAGTGCGGGTCACCGGCCACGATCCGCGTCACCGGCGGCTCGATGTCGAGGTAGATCACGAGCTGCTTCGTCCTCTCCCGGTTGCCGAGCTTGTCCACCGCGTAGTACTCCATCCGCACCATCGCCCGATCGGGCAGCGGGAACGGGTCGCCGTACGCAAGCCACTGACCTTCGTCGAGCCGGTAGAAGACCTTATCCACGCCCACACCGACGTCGCGCGCGATGAGGCGCACGAGGCTGCCCGGGGCAAGGGCGACGATCCCTCGCTCCCCAACCTTCGCCAGGTCAAGGGTGCTCAGGCGGGTCGCTCCCGTGGGGAGCTTCACCGGCGCTTCCATGAGCGGATAGAGATCCGGAACGAGCTCGTAGGGAAGATCTCCGATCCCGTCCTTGTTTAGGTCGTGGCCGCGGTAGTCGGACCAGTAGTTTCCGCGGCCATCTTTGTACCACTGGTTCGGTACGCCCTCCGCGCGGGCGGGGAAGCCGCAGTTGATGATGCTGTTGCCGTAGATCGTGTTCCCCTGGGCGGCCGGCCCGAGGACGATGCCGTGATCGCAGTAGCCGACCGCGTTTCCGGTGATCACGTTCCCCGAGGAGACGAGGAGGTGAATCCCCACGCGGCCTCCGAACACCGCCGACCCCTCGATGCGGCCATTGCGCACGTTAGAGAACATGATCCCCGCCTTCTCCAGCGGGTAGCGAATCTGGCAGTCGCGGATCACGAAGTGGGCTCGCGTTCCATCCACGTAGATCCCGTAGTCGTGCCCGCGGGTATCGATGATCCAGCCTTCGATCACGTATGGGTCGTCCGGCGTTCCGGCGCCCTTGAGCACCCCATTCTCCCAGGTGAACTGGGCATCGCCGTAGATGTAGATCGGCCCACGGGCTACCCACCCTTGGCCCCAGGCGATGACCGTTCCCACTGCCATCACCAGCACCAACACCATCACCTTACGCATGGTCTCCCTCCTTGGGATGAATACACTACAGGTGATGGTATCAACCGATCCCCGATCTGTCTGTGATCGGCGCCACGCTCCAGGCGGGTTCGTCGTCCCGTGGGTCGTTGCCTACCCGACAAGCGTGCGTTGTCCGAGGAGGTCGGCGAGGAGGGAGGGCAAGGCCACCGTTCCGTCCTCTCGCTGGTTTTGTTCGAGGATCGCCGCGAACAGGCGTGACGTGGCGAGAGCGGAACCGTTGAGGGTATGGACAAAGCGGGGTTTGCCCCCGTCGATGGGCCGGTAGCGGATGCTCCCCCGCCGGGCCTGGTAGTCCTCGCAATTCGAGCAGGACGAAACCTCGTAGTACCGGTCCTGGCCGGGCAGCCACACCTCGACGTCCACCGTTTTCGCGGCCTGCTGGGCGAGGTCGCCCGCGGGGAGAAGAGCGACCCGGTAGTGAAGTCCCAGCTTCTGCAGAATCGTCTCCGCCTGGAGAACGATTTCGTCCAGGGCGGCGTAGGAGGACTCGGGCGTGGTGTAGTGGAACAGCTCGATCTTGTTGAACTGGTGGACGCGAATAAGACCGCGCTGCTCCTCGCCGTACGTCCCCGCCTCGCGGCGGAAACAGGGGGTGTAGGCGACGTACCGGCGGGGGAGGTCGTCCTCAGCCAACATCTCGTCTCGGTGGAGGTTCACGAGAAGCGCCTCCGCCGTCGGGTTCAGGAACAGGTCGTCTTCGGGACAAGCGTAGACCTCGGACGCGAACTTCGGGAACTGCCCGGAGGTCACGAACGAGGTCCGGTTGGCGAGGATGGGGGGGAGAATCGGGGTGTAGCCGTGCTCCTGTACGTGCAGCTCGAACATCCAGTGGAGGAGGGCGAGCTCGATCCGCGCTCCGTCGCCGGTATACATCGGGAACCGGGCGCCGGTGACCTTCGCTGCCCGCTCGAGGTCGAGGAGCTTTAGGTGCTGGGCGAGGGCCACGTGGTGCTGTGGGGGGAACGCGAACCGCGGCCTCTCCCCGAACGTGCGCAGGATGACCTTCTCCTCCTTCGTCCCGTCGGGCACCGAGCTGTGGGGGACATTGGGGAGAGCGAGAACTAGGGATTGGAGCTCCGTCTCGACCTCTTGGAGCCGCTCCTCGATCCGTTTTCGTTCGGCGGCGACGGTGCGCATCTCCTCCCGCAGCCGATCCCGTTCCAGCTGGCGACCCTCTCGGGTGAGGCGGGCGATCTGTTCCGATGCCTCGTTTTGCTGGCGGCGAAGATCGTCTGCCTTTCCGGACAGGAGCCGGCGCTCTTCGTCCAGGGCGAGGAGTGGAGAGAGATCGAGGGTGGGGTCGCGGCGGCGAAGCCGGGCTTGGAACTCCTCAAGGTCGCTGCGCAGGAGGCGTAGGTCGAGCATGACGGCGCAGTATAGCGCGTCTCTTTCCGTGCGGCGACGTGTGAGTCCCGGAGGTCTTCCGGTAGCATTGAGCGCGGTCATGAAAGCGATCATCTACTCCAAAGCTCTGTACTCAACGTGGATCTACTACGCTCCCGACCGGATCTTGTTCGACTGCGGCGAGGGGGTGAGCTCGCTCCTCGAGAACCGGGTGTTCGCGGTCAAACACGTGTTCCTCTCCCACGGTCATGCCGATCACATCGCGGGTTTGATGGGGCTCATCAACATCCGCAACAACGCGATGGGCGACCACGAGAAGGAGCTGCGGGTTCACTACCCCGCGGGGAGTCACTTCGTGTCCGAGCTGATTCACTACTTCGCCCGCACGAACCGCAACCTGCAGTACGACCTGGAGTGGATCCCCCTGCGCGCCGGCGATCGGGTGACCCTCCTCGCGGGGCGGATGCCCCGCTACATCGAGGCGTTCGGAACGATCCACGCCCGCGGCGAACCGTCGTTGGGGTACAACGTGTGCGAGGTACGCCGACGGCTGCGAGCCGACCATCGTCACCTTCCCCAAGAGGAGATCGTGGCCCTCGTTCGGGGAGGGAAGAAAGAAGAGATCTCCGAGAAGTACACCCAATACCTGTTCTCGTACGGCGGCGACTCGGTCCCGCTGAACCCGGCGGCGGTGCACGGCACGGAGGTGCTCCTCCACGAGGCGACGTTCCTTGCCGATGAGGATCGCAAGGAGTACAAACACGCCACCGTCTGGGAGGCGCTGGACGTCGCTCGGAAGGCCGAGGTTGAGAAGGAGCTCATCGTGTTCCACATCTCCAGCCGCTACCGGGGGGATCTCACATCCGTTGCCCGTCAGATTGAGGTGATGGGCCTTCCGTTCGCGGTGCGGATGATCCCGCCGGGGGAGTTGGTGGAGATCGAGTAAAGGAGGACGTATGGCACGCAAATACATTCGGTTGGTCACTGACGTTCCTGGCCCAAGGTCGAAAGGGGTGCAGTTCCGCAAGGAGCGCTACGTCGCCAAGCCCCTCGCCCCGCTCGCTCCGTTCTACGCGATGCGCGCGGAGGGATCCGTGGTTGAAGATCTCGATGGGAACAGATTCCTCGACTTTTCCGGTGGTTGGGGGGTGATGAACGTCGGGCACAACCACCCCAAGGTCGTGGCCGCTGTGCGGGCTCAGGCCGAGTTCTCCCTGCACACGGACTTCACGGCGGTCCCGTACGAGCCGTACGTCGAGCTCGCGGCACGGTTGGCCGAGTTTGCTCCTGGTCCAGCGTCGAAGAAATGCGCGTTCTTCAACTCCGGGGCTGAGGCGGTGGAGAATGCGGTCAAGATCGCCCGCGCCGCTACCGGACGCAAGGCCGTGCTCGTGTTCGACAACGCCTTCCACGGCCGAACCCTCCTCGCCATGACGATGACCCACAAGGCGTTCCCCTACAAAGCTGGGTTCGGGCCTTACGCCTCCGACGTGTACCGGCTGCCCTACCCGTATCCCTATCGCTACCCGATGCCAATGGCGGCAATCGAACGGCGGATGCTGTCCCTCGTGGACCCGGGAGAAGTGGCGTGTGCGGTGGTGGAGCCGGTGGTGGGCGAAGGCGGGTTCATCGTTCCCCCACCGGAATTCCTCCCGTTCCTGCGCACGCTTGCAGATCGGTACGGGTTCCTCCTCGTGGCGGACGAGGTGCAGTGCGGCGTCGGTCGAACGGGCCGGTTCTTCGCGTGTGAGCACTACGATGTCGAGCCGGATCTGATCTGCGTGGCGAAGTCCATTGCCGGGGGGCTGCCCCTGTCCGGGGTGGTCGGGAAAGCGGAGGTCATGGATGCCCCGGTCTTAGGCGGCATCGGGTCCACCTACGGGGGGAACCCGGTGGCCTGCGCCGCGGCTCTGGCCGTGCTCGACGTGATCAAGGAGGAGGGGCTCCTCGCCCGCGCCGTCCACATCGGGGAGGTCCTCACCCGCGAGTTGCGAGCACTCGAACGCACGTACGCGGTGATCGGCGATGTGCGCGGCCTGGGGGCGATGGTCGGGATCGAGCTCGTTCGTGACCGGAAAACCCGCGAGCCGGACCCCGAGACGACGAAGCGCGTCCAACTCGAGGCCCTCAAGCGCGGGGTCGTCTTCCCCATAGCAGGGGTGTACGGAAACGTGGTCCGGTTCCTCGTTCCCCTCACCATTCCCGATGACGCGCTCCTCGAGGGGATCGAAGTGCTGAGGGAGGCGCTCGCCGAGACAGGGGGTCGTGGGTAGGGGTGCCCTCTGTTCCCCTCTGTCGGTCACACGTGGTTTCCACCGTTGACTCCCCGTTGACCCGGGAGAGGCGGATGTGTGGCCCGTCGCGTGCGGACGGTGGCGGCACAGGGGGACGAACATGAGCGCGAAGAGAAGAATCTCCAAGATCCTTGGGATGCTGGTTGTGGTGGGATGCGTTGGGCAGATGGGCGGCACCTCCGAGCCGGGGAGCCCGTTGCCGTACTACCGCGGCACCCCCGAGGAGTGCCGCACGACAGAGGATGCACGCCGCTCGACCTAGAACGACTTCACCGAGACGATTCCGGCGGATGTCGGGGCGGGAGGGGTCGTCCTGTTCACGATCGGCGTGCACGTCGAACCCCATCGGGAGTACCTCGATCCGGCGCGCTGCGAGCTCGATCGGACGCGCCTCGTCCGGCTTGCGGGAATCGTCGAGCGGCACTGGAGGCGGACCGGGAGCTGCGGGTGATCGTCGTCGGCTCGGCGGAGGACCACGTTCAGAGGACGCCCGACTCCGCCCACATCGTGCTTCAGTACAGGGGTTGGCAGGAGGCGGGGGTACGTTGGATCCGGCTCAACCCGGACGCGGCCTGCGTCCTGGCTGTGGCCCCAGGGGTCCGCGGGCAGCCCGACAACGACGCCAACGCCGCCGCGACCTGCGCAAACATCGCCCGCTTCCTGCCCAGCGAGGGCGTGCCGGATCCTGTCCTGCAGCTGGCCGCAGTCGTTGAGCTCAGCGATCGGGTCGTCGCTGGGAACTGGACTCCGAACCTCTCGGGTCCTCCCCCTCGGCCCTGAGGGGGCGCGATCCGGGGGGGACACCGCGGTTGCACACGGCCTGGTCGTGGGTCACACTGCGCAGAACAGGCACGTCGAGCAAGGAGGAAAGGGTGATCGTGATGCGCAGGGCGACAGCTTTGGTCGGGGTGGTGGGCGCGGTGTTGCTCGCGGGGTGTATGGTGGCCCTCAACATCCCCGTGGAGGGCCCCGACGGCGCGTTGGCGGTCGTCCTCTCTCCACAAGGGGAGTACGAGCTGATTCCCGAGGGGGGCGGGGTATGGGTTCTCGACCCGGAGGGAAACCCTGTCGGGGAGCCGTTCGTTCCCGGAGAAGGTCAGGTGGTCCAGGTCTGTGACGGGTCTCCGGAGGGGAACCTGCTGCTCCTCGTTCTGGACACGGACGAGTACGGGTTCCCGATCGGGGGACGACTTGTGGAGTGGAAGCCGGGGGAGGAACCTCAGGAACTGCGTTCGTTTGACGAGGTCATCCTTTCCCCCCGCTACGGCCGGGCCGGAATGGTCCTCTACCTCCAGGCCGGGGACGAGCAAGTGTCCCTGTGGGCACTCGATCGGGAAACGGGTGAGATCACCTTCCTCTACGAGGGCGTTCTGGCGTTCTACCCGGCGGGTGACCACACGGTCCTCCTCGCCGAGGACGGGATGTTCCGCATCCTGGGTGGCGACGAGCTTCCCCTGCGTATCACGTGCGGCGAGGAGTGTCAGATGACGCTTCTGCTTCTGTCCCCTCTCTTCCTTGCTGCCGATCCGAGCGGTCGCTACCTGGCGATCGCGTTGGAGGAAGAACCCGGGATCCTCTTCCCCGAGGTCGAGCGAATGCCGACCCTGTACCTGGTCGACCTCGTGCAGGAGCGGGCGGTGCGGGTGGCCACGCCCGCCCTGTGCCCGGCGTTTTCCCCCGACGGAACGAAACTGGCGTTTGTGGGCCAGGCCCTCGGTCACCCGATCCAGGAGGTCTTTGTGTATGAGCTCGGTTCCGAGGAGATCGCGGTGATGCCGGGGGCCGAGGGGGCGATGTGGGTACGTTGGGGGAAGGGTGGCCTTCTCGCGGCGGTGGGCGAAAGCCCGACCCGTCTCCTGCGGTTGAGCGACGGGACGTGGGTCGACTTTCTCGCGGTGGTCCCGTAGAACACCGTTCCGGATTCGGGTGGAGGGACCCTGTTCTCCCTGCATGAACCGGTGCTGGTCGAGGAAGCCCTGCGCTTCCTCGGCCCGGGATCGGGGAAGTGTTTCGTGGACGCCACAGTGGGAACAGGTGGCCACAGCGAGGCCCTTCTCGCCTGCGGTGCGAGCGTCGTCGGTGTGGATCGGGACCCGCAGGCGCTCGCCATCGCCCGCGAACGCCTGGAGCCGTTTGCCGATCGGGTCCGACTGCTCCAAGGGGACTTCCGCGACCTCCCCGCGCTTCTCGCTCCGCTTTCCATCCCTCGGGTGGACGGAGTCGTGTTCGATCTCGGCACGTCGTCGCTTCAATTCGACTCCCCGGCGCGCGGGTTCTCGTTTCTGGCGGACGCTCCGCTCGACATGCGGATGGATCCAGGCGCCGCTACCACCGCGGCCGATCTCGTGAATCACCTCTCGGAAACCGATCTAGCGCGCATCCTCTGGGAGTACGGGGAGGAACGATACGCCCGCCGGATCGCGCGGGCGATCGTGCGGGTGCGGCCGCTCCACACGACGAGCGCCTTGGCATCGCTCGTGGCTCGCTTCTACCCCCCGGGGCGCCACCGCATCCACCCCGCCACCCGCACCTTCCAGGCGCTCCGCATCGCGGTGAACGACGAGCTGGGAGCGCTCTCAGTCGGGTTGCCCAGAGCGGTGGGCCTTCTTTCCCTGGATGCGGTGCTGTGTGCGATCTCGTTTCATTCGCTCGAGGACCGGATTGTGAAGCACTTCCTGAGGCGGGAGGCCCTCGTCGGTCGTGTCGAGGTCCTGACAAAGAAGCCCGTTGTGCCGGGGGACGAGGAGATTGCCCGCAACCCCCGGGCGCGGTCGGCGAAGCTCCGCGTGGGGCGGGTGCGCGAGGTTGTTCCGAGCTAGGCCACCTGTCCCTGACCGGCTCCGCCGCTGACCGTACCCTTGGGGTGTGCACGGACCAAGACCGGATCGGGGCGGGCGCAGCCTTCCCGGGTGGGAGGGTGTTGCCGCCGTGATCGCAGTGGGGGTAGTGGCAACCGGCCTTGTGTTCCTCTATCTGTGGCAGGGGTCCATCCTTTCCGCGCTTCGGTCCGAGCGGGCGCGGCTGGTGTTGTCGCTCCAGGAAATCGAGCGCGCGAAGCGCGATCTCGCATACCAAGTCGACCGCGCCTACTCCCTCGACGAGATTGCGATGCGGGCCAGGGCTCTGGGAATGGTCCCGTTCGACGACGCGCGCACCCACTACCACGTCGTTGGCGAAGGAGGCAACCGTTAACCGAGCCAAGGTGGCGTTCCTCCTGTTGGGAATCGGTGGGCTGGTCGTGGTCGGCCGGCTCGTCCAGCTCCAGGTCGTCGAGCACCGCCGGTGGTCGGCGGTGGCTCAGGCGATCCAGGAGGACGTGATCGAGATTCCCGCACAGCGGGGTGCGATCTACGATCGGAACGGTGTCCCTCTGGCGTACGACGTTCCTGCGTACGAGATCGCCCTCGACAACTCCCTCCTCACCAAGCCCGAACTGCTGATTGATCTCCTTGTCCAGGAACTCGGGATGGTGCGGAGCGAGGTTTCGGACAAGGTGTACCGCACCGCGTACTTCACCTGGATCGCTCGCGGGGTGGACTACGGTGTCGGGCAGAGGATTCGAGCGCAGGCCCAAAGCCTGGGGATCAGAGGGCTCCTGCTCTTCGACTCCTGGAAGCGCGCCTATCCCCAGGGACCGCTCGCCTTGGCGATGCTCGGGATCGTGGGCGTGGACGGACACGGGCTGGCAGGGCTCGAGCTCCTGTTCGACGAGTCTCTCGCTGGCCAACCGCGCGTCGTGCGCCTGCTGCGCGGTCCGGGCAATCAGATCTACGACCTGTGGGAAGAAGAACCGGGGCTGCCGGGAACCTCTCTCCATCTGACATTGGATGTGCGCATCCAGTGGGTGTGCGAGCGGGAGATCGCCCGGGGGCTCGCCGAGTACACAGGAGCAGACCGCGGGTTCGCGTTGGTGATGGACCCTCAGACAGGCGAGATCCTTGCCCTTGCCCACGGTCCGGCGGTGGATCCCGCGCGGCCCGACCCGGCGCTCCTCCACCCGTGGTCGATCACCCACGTGTTTGAGCCAGGCTCAGTGTTCAAGGCGCTCATCGGGCTTGCTGCGTTCGATCAGGGGCTGCTTACCCCGGACGAAGAGTTTCACGGCGGCTCGCCGATCATCGTCAGCGGTGTACAGATCAAGAACGCACAGGGGGAGAGCTACCCGACGCGTACCTTCAGGTTCGCGATGGCCAAGTCCATCAACACTGTGCTCGTCCAGGTCGCGCAGCGTCTGGGCATCGAGCGCGCCCACGCCTACCTCACGCGGATGGGGTTCGGCCAGAAGACGGGGATTGAGTTGCCGGGCGAAGTGAGCGGCATTCTCAACGCGCGCGAGAAGTGGACCGAACTCGACCTGGCCGTAGCCTCGTTTGGACAGGGGTTGGCGGTGACGGGCATCCAGCTCGGAGCGGCATTCGCGGCGCTGGCGAACGGCGGAACGCTGCTTCGCCCGCGCATCCTCCCCGGCCCACCAGAGGGGCGAGGGGTGATCGCCTCGCCCGAGGCGTGCCGCACGATGCGCGAGGTGCTGCGCTACGCGGTCAACCCTTCCCCGAGTGGGGACCCAAGCCTTGGAACGAAAGCGGATGTAAAGGGGTTCGAGGTTGCTGGGAAGACAGGCACCGCGGAGATGGCCCTCCCTGGCCGAGGATATGTCGCTGACCACGTCACGACGGGGATGGCCGCGTTCTTCCCGTGGGAAGAGCCGGAGTACGCTATCCTGGTCGTCTACCAGACGACCCGCAACCCCGAGTTCTGGAGCGGCTGGACTGCTGTGCCGAGCGTGGGGAAGATCGTGCAGGGAATGGCGAACCTGGGCGTTGCGAGGCCCTACGAACGGACAACGACACCCGGTCGGTCGGGGTAGGTCAGATAGAGGCGGCCTCCCCAGCCATCCACGGCCCCGGCTACGGTCTCCAGAGCCAGCGCCGGGGTGTTGTTCTCCTCCGATAGATGGGCGAGGATCACTTGTTGGAGACCGTTTCCCAAGAGGCGAATCGCTCTCCCCGTCTCCTCGTTTGCAAGATGGCCTTCCGGTCCAAGAATCCGCAGCTTGAGCGACCACGGGTACGGGCCCGAGAGGAGCAGCGAGACGTCGTGGTTCGCCTCCAAAACCACGGTGTGACAACCCGAGAGCCCGGAGAGCACCGCGTCCGTGATCTGCCCTAGGTCGGTGGCGATCCCGACCCGCGTCCCGTTCACCTCGAGGCGTAGCCCGACCGGCTCCCAAGCATCGTGGGAGATCGGGAACGGGAACACCCGCACCCCTTCGATTTCGAGGTCGGGGGAGAGCACCGTGCCCTCGATTCCCAGCGCCCGCAACGTGCCCGCGCTCGCCGCAACCTTGATCCCGCGGCGGCGTAACGGGGCGAGCCCGCGCACGTGGTCGGTGTGCTCGTGGGTGAGAAGGACCCAGCGCAGATTCGCCAGACTTACTCCAGCCCTTGCCGATCGGGCCTCGATCTCGCGCCACGACAGGCCCGCATCGACGAGAAGAGGTCCCCGCGGCCCCTCCACGAGGAGAGCGTTCCCAGAGGAACCGCTGCCCAGTACGCAGGCTCTCAACCCTGGTTGCGTCCGCGCAACGCGTCGAGTAGTTCGAGTGGGATCGGAAACACAATGGTGGTCGCGTTCTCGGTGGAGATCTCGGACAGGGTCTGCAAGTAGCGAAGCTGCAGGGCGCCGGGAGCTTGCCGCATGATCGCCGCCGCCTCCCGCAGCTTCTCCGCGGCCTGAAACTCCCCTTCGGCGTTGATGACCTTGCTCCGTCGCTCCCGCTCGGCTTCCGCCTGGCGGGCGATCGCCCGCTGCATTTCGGTCGGGATCTTCACGTCCTTGATCTCGACCGTGCTCACCTTCATCCCCCACGGATCCGTGTGCTCGTCGATGATCTGCTGCAGCTCGCGGTTGATCTTCTCCCGCTCTGCGAGGATCTCGTCCAGCTCGACCCGTCCGAGCACAGAGCGGAGCGTGGTCATCGAGATCTGCCGCGTGGCTTCGATGAAGTCCAGCACCTCTACCACGGATGCCTGGGGGTCGATCACCCGGAAGTACACCACAGCGTTTACGCTGACCGGGACGTTGTCACGGGTGATGACCTCCTGCGGAGGCACGTCGAGGGTGATCGTGCGCAGATCCACCTTCACCATCTTGTCCACGAGCGGGATAATGAGAAAAAGCCCAGGTCCCTTCGCCCCGATGAGGCGGCCGAGGCGAAAGATCACACCCCGTTCGTATTCCCGAACGACCTTGATCGCGCTGGCGAGGAACAACAGCACCAACGCTGCGATCACAACAAACGTCATCATCGTCGCCTCCTTCGGTTGCCCTGGGCATGATAGGCGCTTAGGATGGGGTTTGTCAATCAGAAAAGGAGGACAGGTGCGCGTACCGCTGATCGCTGCGAACTGGAAGATGCACAAGACGATCCCCGAGGCGCGGACCTATCTCGTACGCCTCCTCGATCTGCTTCTCTCCGAACAGGCGACGGAGGTGGCCGTGTTCCCGTCGTTCACCGCCTTGTCCGAGGCGAGGCGGCTTCTCACGGGGACCGCGATAGCGTTAGGGGCCCAGAACGTCCACCCTGAGCCGGCAGGCGCCTATACCGGCGAGGTGTCGGTGGGGCAACTCGTCGACCTCGGCGTTCGCTACGTCCTGTGTGGCCACTCCGAGCGGCGGCACGTGTTCGGCGAGGACGACGCGTTCGTCGGCCGCAAGGTGCAGGCAGCAACCGCGCACAGGCTGGCACCGATTCTGTGCGTGGGGGAGACCTTGGATGAGCGCCGCGCCGAGAGGGCGTGGGCGGTTGTCGAGCGGCAACTGGAGAGAGGCGTCGCCGGGCTAGGCGACAATCCGCAACGGCTCGTGATCGCCTACGAGCCGGTGTGGGCGATCGGGACCGGCGTGGCCGCCCAGCCCGCCGACGCCCAAGCCATGGCGAGCCAGATCCGAACCTGGCTCCGCGATCGTTTCGGAGCCCAGGGTGACGAGATCCGGGTCCAGTACGGGGGATCCGTCAAGCCCGACAACGCCCGGGAGTTCCTCCGCCTCCCCGACGTGGACGGGGCGCTCGTGGGCGGGGCGTCGCTCGACCCGGACGCGTTCGCCGCCATCGTCCACGCGGCGCGCCGTTAGCTTGCGTGCCCCACGCGACCACGAAGCCACCAAGGCGTCAACAACCCGATCTCACCGCGGACACCGCGTGACCGAGACCGCGGAGTTCGCAGAGAGAAGAGATTCGTAGCGTCGGGGTTCGTCCCCGACGATCGTTCGTCGCAGACCAGCTGCGACGCTACAAGACCTCGGGGACTTGGATTCAACTCCAGACCGGGTGTTCTCGGCGGTCTCTGCGCACTTAGCGGTGAGACGCAGCATCCGGGATGCTCACTTCGGTAGAGCTGGTACAAGCTTGTGACCATCGCCGCACTATGAAGTGCGTACGGTTCCGAGGTCTTCCTGCCCTGCGACTAACGAAAGATGAATGGGACGGAAGGCCGCAGTTCAGGGACCAGACTTGACGCTCAGCCTCGCTTCATGGTATGGTGCACTACGTTCAGCTGTCGAAGGGGCGGGGGCGTAAGCCGCCCGAGGTTAGCGGCTCACGGCTTGCAGACCACGGTCGGAACAGAGGGGGAGGGCATGGCGAGGTGGGTGGCGTCAGCGGCGTTTCTTCTCTTCGCTGGGTTGGTGGGTCTTGGGCAAGCATGTCCCACAGTGGCGGTGGTGATCCCGGAGACGGTGATCATCGAGCGTATTCCGCGTCCCATCCCCGACCCAGCGGCGGAAACAGCGATCATCAAGCACTTCCTGAGCTACAGATTCAACGTGGTAGACCTTGTGCACATCCGCGTCCTCCGCGCGACCCCGGCCGGGATGGGCGATCTGGAACGCCAGGTCAAGCAGGCCCTGGCCGGCGACACCACGGCCATCCGTGCGCTGGCGGCACGGAACGGGGTTGCGGCCGACATCCTGGTTGTAGGAGAGGCCGTGTCCACCGTGACCGTGTTCGAGGCGTTGCGGATCCCCGGGCAGCCCAGGCTTCAGGACGGCCGGGCGCGGGTCGAGGTGCGGGCGGTCGAGGTCTCTACCGGGCGGATCCTCGCCGCCGAGGCGCTGCACACAGGCGGGGTGGACTTCTCCGCCGAGCTGGCGGGCAAGAAGTCCCTCGAGCGGGCCGGCGACAAGATCGCCTGCACGCTGGCCCGAGCCATCACCCAGCGGTACCCGTACCCCACGCGCTGCTTCAAGGACTGTACTCCATCTGCGCCGACGTTCGGGGCGCTCGACTTCGAGAACCGGAGCGGGGTGTGGATCCGAAACGTTGACATCGGGCGCCTGTTCGCGACGGCCACCGAGACCGCCCTCTCCGAGCGCGGGTGCCGGACCGCGCGGGCAATGGCTGCCGACTACCTGGTGGAGGGCATCATCACCGACTGGAAGGAGATTGTGACCCCGACGATCGACCTCCCTCTCCTGAACCTGCTGTTCCACGGGGTGATGGTGTGGGTGACGGTGGACGTGCGGGTCCTCGACGTGGCCACCGCCGAGTTCCAGGCGTTCGAGGTGATGGTGAACGTATCCGGGCTGGAGATCTTCGGGCTCCGGTTCGGGGCCAGTCCCCGCGACATCGCCCGCGCTGTGGCCGACCAGATCGCCGCGCGGGTCGGCCTGCAGTGCCGGAGGTAGACTTGTGGCAGAGGGGCGGCAGCTGCGCGGCATCAAGGGCGAGGACGCGGTTCGAGCCTTCATCAGAGCGGGCGGTGTCCTTCGGATGGGCCGAGGGAGTCACGCCAACATCAAGATGCCGAACGGGATGACAGTCACGGTCCCTCGAACCGGAGAGCTGAAGGTGGGGCTCCTGAAGGCGGCGATCAGGAGGGCTGGCCTGACGGAGGAGCGGTTCTCGGAGCTCGTGTAGGAGGCGCCAGACGATGGGCTATACGGTGATCGTTCATAGGGCCGAGGAGGGGGGGTACTGGGTGGAAGTGCCGGCGTTGCCGGGGTGCCTGTCCCAGGGGGAGACGGTGGAGGAGGCGCTGGCCCACGTGCGCGAGGCGATCGAGACGCATCTGGATGCACTGAGGGAAGACGGGCAGCAAGCGCCGCAGGAGGAGGAGCTCTTCGTAGGGCGGGTCGAGGTTCCCTCCGGGGAGCCCCTGAGATGAGTGGGCTGCGCGGCATGGCTGGGCTGGCGGGGCGGTCGTTGCGCGATGCCAGTGGGATGGAGATCTTCGGGATCCGGTTTGGGGCCTGCCTGCAGCAGGCAGGCCAGCCCTCGCGACATCGCCCGCGCCGTGACAAGGGAGATCGTGAGCCGGGTGTGCCGCGGAAGATGCGCATGGAGCACTGGTTGGTCCAATTCCCGATGAAAGGGCCTGTCAAGAACGGGAGGGGATGGCAATGGGTCCAGGGGGTGTGGGACTGGGCAGGATGGCACTGGTTGTTTGCCTTTGCGTGGGACTGCTGAGCTTGGGTGGATGTGGGTGGCTGTTCGCACCGCCGGAGCCCTCACCGCTGACCGTGGAAGACCCGCGGGACCGCCTGGTAGATGCGCTGCAGCTTACACCTGAGCAGTTGGCACGGCTGGAAACGGGCTCGGGCATTCTCACGCTGTCCGAAAGGCAGATCGATCTCATCCGTGATGATGTAACTTGGCTGCTTGAGGAACTCAGGCAAGGGCTGGACCCTGCCAGATGGCAGGTAATTAAGGAGACGCTTGATCCATTGTTGGAGCAAGGCGTAGCCGATTTGCAGACACTCGGCCCGGTGACGCAGGCCATCTATGACGTACTTATGGCGAGGGCCCAAATCAACGTGAGTGTACACACAAGTCTGCGAAGACTGGAATCACAAGTGGTGCCCCCGCCTGCGGAACGAAGGAACGAGGTGCGACCAGCGCGGCAGACTGTGAGTATTGTCTACAAACCCGGGGGCGGCACCGAAGGCGAGCTGGAATTTGGAAGCGCTTATGTATGGGGCTTTGCGGGTGCGGGAGGCAGAAGCATTCGCAGCGCTGATGAAAGGTCCGGGGCGTTGGGGGCGTACAGCGATGTTCGTGGCATTGGTGGAGCGCTGGCAGAGGCATTTCAGCGTATCCTCATTACGATCCCTTACGATGATGCGGACGTTAGCATTATGGCGCAAGTCCTATATACGGCTGGTTCCGTCACCGCTGTGCCTCCACCCCTGGCCATGAGTGCGACAGCATTACTACGAGTAGGTCCCTACAAGGCCTCACGCACACCCCCTAGGACGCACAAAGTGATCGATCCCCTGTTTGGATGGCTTGACGCCGCTTCATTGGCGCTGACGATTGTAAGCAAAGGAACGCTAATACCTGCATCTGTCAAGTGCTTGGTTACAGCTGCCAAGGCGATTGGAGACCTGGGAAATGTTGCCGATTACGTGGCTGCACTCGAAAGGTATGGCCATGAAGAATGGATCAATTACGAGGCCAGATCGCTGCCAGCGGGCAACTACGTTTTTGAGGTTGGTGTGGAGGCGGAAGCGGTGGCTATGCTCGGTATTGCCAGCGCGTATGTGTTCGGACTGGTTCCGCGGATCGCGGTCGGTCTCACTTATCCACGCCAGCCCCCATCTCCAGGTGCAGCGCCCACGGTCACCACAGGGGCAGCCAACAGCATTACGACAAGTGGAGCGACGTTGAACGGGACGGTCAATCCCAACGGATTGGAAACCTCGGCGTACTTCGAGTGGGGCACCTCAACCGCCTACGGCAACAGGACTCCCGCCCAATCCATTCCGGCTGGGACGAGCGATGTCGCTGTGTCGGCCAACCTAACCGGACTCTCCCCCAATACCACCTACCACTTCCGGATCGTGGCCACCAACAGCGCCGACACAACCACCGGGTCTGGTGTCTCGTTCAGTACAGCAGGTGGGCAGGCTCCGGCCGATCTCGTGATCACCACGACCTCCCTGCCCGATGGCACTGTGGGAGCGAGCTACAACGCGACGCTTGCGGCAAGTGGGGGCACACCGCCCTACGCGTGGTCGCTACCGAGCGGGAGCCTGCCGCCTGGTCTGAGCTTGAGCGGGGCGACGATCAGCGGCACCCCGACGACAGCGGGGACATTCCCGTTCACAGTGCAGGTGCAGGACAACGCAGGACAGACGGCCCAGCGGCAGCTCTCGATCAGCGTGCAGCCGGCCGGTGGGCCGGCCATGGGACAGATTGCGTTCGCTTCGTGGCGCAACGAAGGAGATAGTGAGATCTTCGTGATGCGTGCCGACGGCACGGACGTGCGTCGCCTTACCCATCGGCCCGGCTGGGATCGCGAGCCGACCTGGTCACCCGATGGCACGAGGATCGCCTTTGTGTCAGGGCTCGCTGGCATCTACGTGATGGACGCCGATGGAGGCAACGTCCGCCGCCTTCACGACGATGGGTCTTGGGAACTCGCCTGGTCACCGGATGGAACAAGGATTGCATTCGTCTCATTTCGAGACAGCAATTGGGGGGACATCTACCTGATGAGCGCTGACGGGAGCGGGATCCGTCGTCTGACCCCTCAGTTAATCGGGGACAATCGACGATGCCCGTCCTGGTCGCCCGACGGCACAAAGCTGGCCTTCGCGTCATGGCGCGACGGCAACGCCGATATCTACATGACGGACGCGGACGGAGGAAACGAACTTCGCCTCACCCATCATCCCGACTATGATTGGGAGCCTGCCTGGTCACCGGACGGGACGAGAATTGCCTTCGTCTCATCTCGCGACGGCAACTCTGAGATCTGCGTAATGAGTGCGGATGGGACAAACCAGCGCAGGCTCACCAATCATCCCGCCCGCGACGAGGACCCTGCCTGGTCGCCCGACGGCACAAAGATCGCCTTTGTATCAGATCGCGATGGCAACATGGAGATTTACGTGATGAACGCAGATGGGACCAACCTGCGCAGGCTTACCGATCACCCCGCCATGGACGTGGCTCCTGCCTGGTCACCGGTTGCGCCTTGAGATACCAGGATGCCTTGTGTTGCATAGGTGGTAGAGGAGGACAGATGAAGAACATCGCGTTGCTCACGTTGGCCGTCGGGCTGCTGGTTGCCGTGGGGGCATCCGGCGCAGCGCAGGGTTTTCACGATGTCCCGCCCACGTGGGGCCTGGCGCGGCCCACCGCGTACACGCTGCGAGCCAGGGAACTGCAGATCGGTGTGGTGTCAGTGACCGAGCCAGCGTCGCTTTACGTCAACTACGGCATCACGTCGGATCTCCAGGTCGGGCTGTGGCCCATCGCGGCCCTTCGCGGGACGTTCAACGTGGGCGGGAAGTTCGCGTTCAGCCTCGGGCCAGACCTGAAGATGGCGCTTCCGGTCAGCTATTGGTACTGGACCGGTTCGGGGAGCCAAGAGCTTCACGTGGGCATCGTTCTCGGTCTCCAGGTCGGTACCTCACTCTGGCTGGACGCCGGACTCACGGTTGTGACGGGCCGGCACTGTGACCGGTGGAGTTGTTGGCCAGTCCTCTTCTCGACCCCCCACGCCATCGCGCAGTTCGCCTTGGCCGAGACAGTGCGGGTGGTGGTCGAGGTAGAAGCCATGGACCTGAAGGTGAAGGCAGGGTTCCTGGTCCGGGCGCTGGATAGCATGGACCTGCGGGCGACCCTCATCCTCGTTCCCACCGTCGAGCTGCAGCTGGGTGTGGAAGGGCGGCTGCTGTTCGGTCGCCGCGAGCCGGGCCCTGGTGGGACACGATGACCGTGAAGCTTGGGCGCAGGATGGGCTCTTCGCGATGAAGGAGGTCAGGATGGCACGAAGGGTGGCTGCGTGCTTCATGACGGTGGGCTTCGCCGTGGCGTTGTTGACGGGGTGTTGGCTGTTCCCTCCGGATGCCGGCGGAGAGGTCGTCCGCTCGAACAAGCCCCGCGATGAGAACCCCCAGGTTGCGGAGTCTGAGCTGGTGCAGCTGGTTGAGGGGAACAGCGAGTTCGCCCTCGATCTGTTCCGTGTTCTGCGGACTGAGGAGGGCAACCTGTTCTTCTCGCCGTACAGCATCTCCCTGGCCCTGGCGATGGCCTACGCCGGCGCGCGGGGCGCCACCGCAACCGAGATGGCGGATGCCCTGCAATTCACTCTTGCGCAAGGGCGCCTGCACGCTGCGTTCAACGCCCTCGCCCTGAACTTGGCCCGGCGTGCCGAGGAATCAGAAGGGGAGTTTCGGTTGACCGTTGCCAACTCTTTCTGGGGGCAGAAGGGGCATCCCTTTCTCCTCGACTTCCTCGATGTGCTTTCCGTCAACTACGGGGCAGGGATTCACCTGGTGGACTTCGCGAAGAGCCCGGAAGCCTGCCGCATCGCCATCAACAACTGGGTGAGCAACGAGACGAATGGCAAGATCAAGGATCTCATTGCCCCAGGGATGATCTCCTCGATCACCCGCCTGGTCCTGGCCAATGCCATCTACCTGAAGGCCTTGTGGCCCGTGCCCTTCAGCAACGAACTGACTGTCGAGCGACCGTTCTACCTCCTCGATGGCGGTGAGGTAAGGGTCCCGACCATGGAAGGGTGGCGGACTGCGTACTACACCCAGGGCGATGGCTACCAGGCGGCCAGTCTTGCCCTGACGGGTGGGTGTTCGATGCTGGTCCTCGTGCCCGACGTGTCAAGGTATCGCGAGTTCGAGGCTTCGCTGGACGCCACAATCCTGGGAACGATCTGGGCCTCCCGCGAGACGCGGCTGGTGCACGTGTTCCTGCCCAAGTTCGAGTACGAGTCGAAGTTCATGCTCGGCGGAGCGCTCTCCGCGTTGGGCATGGGGAGTGCGTTCGGCGTGGGGGCAGACTTCTCGGGCATGGACGGGACAAGGGACTTCTCGATCAGCGGGGTAGTCCACAAGTCGTTCGTTGCCGTGGACGAGCTGGGGATCGAGGCAGCAGCGGCTACCGCAGTGATTTTCGTCGGGTCTCCGCCGCCTCCGCCCCCGGCAGAACTACGGATTGACCGGCCGTTCATCTTCGTAATCCAAGACCGAATGACTGGGGCGATCCTGTTCGTGGGCCGCGTCCTGAACCCTAAGGCGAAGTAAGCGGGGGAAAGCGAGGGATAGCAGCGCGGAGGTCGAGGAAGGAGAACCTGCGGAAGCGAAAACGGAGCAATGGGACGAAGATCTCCTCTGTTTGCTTTGGCCTGCAATCTGACGCAGAGCGATCGGGATGAGGCCGATGGGCCTGGGGAGGGATCTCACATGAGGAAGGATCGAGAGGATCTGTTGGTGGTGGGTGTGGTTGTGGGTTTGCTCACCGTCATCGCGGCATTCGGGATGGGCGCGCCGTTCCGGGACGTCCCGCCCACGATTGGGGCGTACACGCTGCGCGGTGGGGAGTGGCAAATCGGCGCCGTCATGGGGTTCGCATCGGTTCCCTTGGAGTACAGGGCAACCAGCGTCAGCGTGGCTCACGGGATCACTGGCTGGTTTGATGTTGGGATAGCGGTGTCGCACGGTGCTCAACCGCCTTTCGCGTACATGACCTACGCCTTCTCTGCCAAGCTTCGGCTGCCCCTCGGGCCGGGCCTAGATCTGGGCGTGCCTGTTGGGGTTGGCTTCCAGGATCGCTTGATGGGGATTGAGTTCCACTACCTTCAGGGCGGGGCGGTGGTGAGCAGTCGGGTGGGGGCGCTCACGTTCCACGGCGGCGCGACCGTAGGTGCCGTGAAGGGAGCTGGGTGGTATCTTCATCCCTACGCAATCGCTGACTACGACGTGCTGCCAAGTCTCAAGCTTGCGGCGGAGTTGTCTGGCATCCCGGTGAGCGTGGCGATCGGCGTGTGCCTTCGGCTTCTTGACTTTATGGATCTGAAGCTCGCCGTGACGCCGCCCGCCCTCTCGGTCACGGGTGGTGTCAACCTACGGTTCTAGGGGAAGTACGCGTCACCGCGTGGGCCGATCGCTCGGACGTAGACCGTTCTCTCGCTGGCAAGAACCGTGTAGATGATGCGTAGGCTTCCCACTCGATATCGGTAGTTCCCCGCGAGACGGCCGGAGAATGGCTTGATCATCAGAGGGGCAGTGTCTCGAACAACAGGGCAAGAGTGCTTGTGCAGGGGCAAGAACTGTGTATAATGCGTGTACGCATAAGGGGGCTGCATGACTAAGAAGGTCCGGGTTTCCGTTGTCTTCCCCCAGGACCTGTGGGAGGAGTTCACGAAGCGCATCCCCCGTGGGGAGCGATCGCGGGTCATCGCCGAGGCCACACGGCGCGAAGTGCGGGTCCTCCACCGGTCGGAGAGCGTCCAGCGGCTTGGGGCGTTGCAGGGGGCTCTTCGCCGGAAGTACGGCGAGATGCCGCCCAGCACTCGGGATATCCACGAGTGGCGAGAGAAGCGGGATGCCGATATCAGCGGTCTGCGTTGACGCCAGCTTCGTCGTCGCCTTAGTGACAAGCGAGGCCCACAGTGCGCGCGCCCTCGCCATGTGGGCGGAGTGGATGAGGGAGGACGTTGAGGTCGTCTCCCCGATGTTGCTCCGCTACGAGGTGACCTCGGCATTGCGGCGCAAGGCGGTCCGTGGGGTGATGTCCTCCCAGGATGCGCGGCGTTCGCTGAAGGAGGCTCTGTCCCTCGACATCGAGCTCCTCGATCCCCTCCACCTTTCCCTCCGCGCGTTCGACTTGGCTGCCCGCCTCGACCAGCCCGCCACCTACGATGCCCACTACCTTGCCCTGGCGGAGATGGCGGGGGCCGAGCTGTGGACCGCCGACCAGAGGCTTTGCCGCGCTGCCCAGCACGTGGATCTCGCCATCCGCTGGCTTGGCAGTCCGTAGCAGCCGTAGGGGTACGCGCGCTGGACCGCCGGCTGTCCGGAGGAAGTCAGATCACCCCAACCTCTCAGTCCTCTCCTGTGGAGGGAGAGATCGTCTGTCCGCCCCCGGTCCGTTCCTGGCGGCCAGCAACAATGCGGAACCCTGCCTCGGGCGTTACCGGTCTTTGCGAGCGGTCCTCCGGGCTTTCGGCTTCCGCAGGCCGAGGAAGTCGGCGATGTTCGCCTTGGGGGCTATCTTGTAGCGCAGGGCGCGGGGGTTGGCGCTCGTGAACAGCGTGGTCACCCCTGGTCCGTGGCCGCTGATCACGCAATCGGAGTGGACGACGATCCCGATCGAGAGCGCCCCGGACCGGTACACGCGGCCGTAGGAATGTTCGGTGTCGAGGATCGCCACCAGGTCGCCCAACCGCAGATCGGACAGGCCGTGCTCTTTCACCGTCTTCTCGTCGAAGAGCTGAATATCGTAGTCCCCGCGATAGCACGTGTCCGCGCCGAGCCCGGAACCCATCAGGGCGGCCGGCACCGCGTGCGTGACGGCAACGCTCAGCGTTCCCCGTTTCTCCACGATCGGCATCTTGGGGAGAATCCGCGGATCGAGGTTCATCACCTTCACCGCGGGGTGGTCGAGAAGAGAGAGGCCAGTTCCGAACGATCGGATCCCAATCTTGTCTCCGATCTGAAGGTTCTCGAGAACTTCGGGAGAGAAGTCGACGAGCACGTGCTCGATTCCCCCGTGCTTTCCGGTGACCACGCCCTTGGCACCCTTAGCGTCGCCGGAGATGACCGTGGCCTCATTCCCCACACAGGCGAGGAAGTTCAGTCCGTCGTTCGTGGGCGGCAGACCCTCGCGGTCTTTGACCAGGTTTCGGATCGAAACACACGGTTCGGCGTGGTCCGCCACCCAGCCCATTGCGGGGTCTCCGACCCGCAGGTTGTACGTGATTCCCCCGACCCCGGGGAGGAGCAGGGGGCGCCCGTCGTGGCTGATTCGATAGCCCCGCATGGAGGGGTTCGTGACCTCCCCCACCACCGACAACATGATGAGCCGATCCGAATTGGTTTTCACTGT
The DNA here is from genome assembly GCA_002479455.1 of Acetothermia bacterium UBA7521. Lineage (GTDB taxonomy): Bacteria > Bipolaricaulota > Bipolaricaulia > Bipolaricaulales > Bipolaricaulaceae > Bipolaricaulis. Next base: position 12,538 of record DLNB01000009.1, on the reverse strand, counting down.
GCCTCCTTTGCGCTTCCATCCTAGCCGTGGAGAGCGGGATTGACAACCCGCGGGCGGGGGGCTACGTTGCGAGCGTGACGATCCCGAACCAGATCACTCTCGCCCGGATCCTCGCCACGCCCCTGTTCATGGTCTTCCTCTACGCCGAGGGAACGGTGTTCAAGATCCTCGCTTTCGCCATCTTCGCCCTTGCCGCCCTCTCCGATGCCGTGGACGGATACCTGGCGCGGACGTTGCGCCAGGAGACGACGTTCGGCGCCTTCGCCGACCCCATTGCCGACAAGCTGCTCGTGGCTGCGGCGTTCGTGTCGCTGGTGGAGCTGGGGGAACTGCGGGCATGGCCGGTGGTGACGATCCTCGGGCGGGAGTTCCTCGTCACAGGGTTGCGTGTGCTGGCGATGGCAGAGGGATTAGCGATTCGGTCAAGCATCCTCGGCAAGCTGAAGACGTTCTCGCACATCGGACTTGTCCTGTTCATCCTCGCCACGCGGTACTTCGGCCTTGGGCCGTGGGGGCACCAATTGAAGGAAGCGTTCCTCTATCTCGCTGTGGCGTTGGCCATCATTTCGGGCGTGGAGTATTTCTGGCGTGGCCGGCGGGTGTTCCGCGGGATGTCGGTGCGGCGGTGAGGGCGAGGCCGGACAGAGGGGGCGTTGGTGGGGGTCCTGCGACCTCCCTTCTCCCCGAGTGTCCCTCTATAAACCGCTGGGGGATCCCCAGGGAGGTCGTTCGATGACACGACGATGGTGGCTATGGGGTTGTGCGCTCCTGGTAGGTGTTTCAGCATGTGCCGATACCCTTCACCTGAAGAGCGGACAGAGCGTAGCAGGAGAGCTGTGTGGGGTAACGGCGGGTTCTGTGAAATGGTGTGCGACGGGCGGAATCCAGGCGTCCTTTCCCCTGACCGATGTGGCACGGGTGGAGTTCAGTACGGATCCGGTTGTTGTTCCCCGAGTGTCGGAGGCGGAGTGGCGCAAGGCAATGGGGAGCGCCCAACGGGAGCTCACGTCGTGCCGGTCGGCGAGGTATGGACTCATCCTCGGCGGCCTGGCGTTCGTGGGAGGCGGGTACTGGCTCGGCCTGCAGGGGTATGAGGCAGGCAACCTCGTCATCGCCCTCGGCGCCGTGGCGGCAGGGCTTGGGGTAATCGCCCCCAACCCGCGTTGCCCGACGCAAGAAGGGAAGGTCAGAACTCTCGTTCGGATCGGACTCGACCACGGCTGGCTGTACTAGGGACACCGCCGTCCCGGTGCAGATTAGGGAAGGGGCACACCCCCGAGTAGCCCGCGTTCGGCTCCGCAGGTTGACTTAGGGACGCAATCGTCTATCCTAACCTTCCTGTAGTTCTCCCTTGCCTTGCTGCGGAGCGCCCGCAAGCGAATTCAGAGGTTGATGGGAAGCAGAAACCCTCTCTCCCTCAGTTAGGGTGGACGCGGTTTCGTTGGACGACGGAGGAGTCGATCAGACGTGGGGCACGACATCGCGAAGGTTCGCAACATCGGGATCGCGGCGCACATCGACGCCGGCAAGACCACGGTTACGGAACGCATCCTGTACTTCACAGGCCGCACCCACCGCATCGGCGAGGTGGACGCGGGACAGGCGACGATGGACTGGATGCCCCAGGAGCGGGAGCGGGGAATCACCATCACCTCTGCAGCAACGACCACGGAGTGGAAGGGACACCGGGTCAACGTGATCGACACGCCGGGGCACGTGGACTTCACCGCCGAGGTCGAGCGCTGTCTGCGCGTGGTGGACGGGATGGTGGCGTTGTTCTGTGCGGTGGGCGGGGTTCAGCCCCAGTCGGAGGCCGTGTGGAGACAAGCGGAGCGGTACCACGTGCCGCGGATCGCGTTCGTGAACAAGATGGACCGCACTGGGGCCGACTTCTGGGGCGTGGTTCGCGAAATCCGTGATCAACTTGGCGCGCGAGCGGCGCCGGTGGTGATCCCGATCGGCGCCGAGGAAGACTTCGCGGGTCTGGTCGATCTCTTGCGGATGGAGGCGATCTACTACCGCGAGGGCGCGAATGGGATGGAAATCGAGGTCGCCCCGGTCCCAACGGCGCTTGCGGAGGAGGCTCAGATGGCGCGGGACGCCCTCCTCGAGCGGGCAAGTGAGGAGAACGACCAACTCCTTGAGAAGTACCTCGCGGGTGAACTGCCGAGTGTGGAGGAGGTTGTGGCGGCTCTGCGCAAGGCGACCGTGGAGGGTCGGCTGATCCCGGTCCTTGCGGGGTCCGCGTTTCGCAACAAGGGAGTTCGGCGGCTGCTCGACGCGGTGGTCGACTTCCTTCCCTCCCCCGCCGACCTGCCGGCTGTGGTAGGAACGTGGGCGGACAAAGAAGAGGAGCGCCAGGCGCGCGACGACGAGCCGCTGTCGGCCCTTGCGTTCAAGGTCCAGGCCGACCGGCACGTGGGCAAGCTTACGTACCTGCGGGTGTATTCGGGCGTCCTGCGCGGTGGGGAGTTCGTGCTCAACGCCGGCCGTGACAAGCGGCAGCGCATCGGGCGTTTGTTCCGGATGCACGCCGATCACCGCGAGCCGGTCGAGGAGCTGCGCGCCGGCGAGGTGGGCGCCGCAGTCGGCTTGGGCGATACCTACACCGGAGACACTCTGGCGAACGAAGAGAGACCGATCGTGCTCGCCCCGATCGAGTTCCCGGCGCCTGTGGTGGACCTCGCGATCGCTCCCGCCCGGCGGACCGACAGCGACAAGCTCGGCCGTGGACTTGCCGACCTGTCGGCAGAGGACCCGACGTTCGTCGTGCGCCCCAATGCCGAGACCGGCGACGTGGTCATCTCCGGCATGGGCGAGCTGCACCTGGAGATCATCGTAGACCGGTTGCGGCGGGAATTCGGGGTTGAGGTAACGACCGGCCAGCCTCAGGTCGCGTACCGGGAGACGGTCATCGGCGCCGTCGAGCACGAAGGGAAGCTCGTGAAGCAGACCGGCGGCCACGGGCAGTACGCCCACGTGGTTCTCCGCGTCGTGCCCGCGGGTCCGGGGGCTGGGTTCGAGTTCACGAACAAGGTCGTGGGCGGCAGGGTGCCGCGGGAGTACATTCCGGCAGTGGAGCGGGGGATCGTCGAGGCGATGGCCGAGGGGCCCTATGCCCGGTTTCCGATGGTGGACGTCCACGTGGCGCTCCTCGATGGATCGGCGCACGACGTGGACTCCTCGGAGCAGGCGTTTCGCACGTGCGCTGCGGCCTCGTTCCGCGACGCGTGCCGACGGGCGGGGATCCGGCTTCTGGAGCCGGTGATGGAGGTCGAAGTCACCGTGCCGGAGGCGGACGTGGGGGCGGTGTTGGGAAGCCTCGCTGCTCGGCGGGGCCGGATCGTGGCCCTCGAACCCAAGGGCAAGACGCAGATTGTCCACGCTGAGGTGCCCCTCGCGGCGATGTTCGGGTACACGACCGAGATCCGCGGTCTCACCAGCGGCCGGGGCGAGTTCTCGATGCGCTTCGCGCGCTACGAAGCGGTCCCCCACGCCCTGGCCGAGGAGATCGTCGCTCGCCGCAACACCAAGGACGCCGGATCGTAGAGCGGGTCATAGCATACGTGTGAAGCTGCGGAAGCACCGGGGCGGGGTGCTACCTTTCCTGGGTCTCCTTCATGGCTTCTGGGGGGGTGAAGCATAGGCCTGTCCTGTGGAGTGCAGGGTAGACCCCATGTGCGTGCCCGGTTCGCCCAACCCGGTCGGACTCGGTACGATGGGGCTGAGGAGGTACGGACACATGGACCTATGGAGGATTCTGCTCATTGGAGCAGTTGTTGCAGGTGTGGTGCTCCTTCTCCTGCCCGGGCCGGAGGAGGTTCCGGGGCTCGTCGGCGGCGTGGTCGTCGAGGAAGGAACGTACGTCGTCGAGCGGGCTGGACAGAACCCCATTGAAGAGACGTTTTCCCTGTGGGTTGCCGATGGGGTGTACCGTGTCGAGTCAGCCCTGCGCGTGGGGACTCAGAAGGTCGAGGCGATCCTCATCCTCGATCGCGAGTGGAACCCGCTCTACTACGCTGAGAAAGGTCAAGCGCCGGTTTCCGTGCGCATTGCCGCGGGAAGACCTCGGGTTACGAGCGGGTCCGGTCTCTTTCGGAGAGAGGTCACGCTCGTTGGTTTCCCCCCGTACGTCTTCCTCGGCGTCGAGACCGTTGGCCCATGGTTCGCTGCCCATCGGTACCTCCAGGCCCAGGCCCACGCCGTCGAAGTGACCGCAGTGCTCTCGGGGAAGCGGACCGCTATTTCCCTCATCGGGTCCGCCCCGGAGCCGGTGGGCCTTGTTGTGGGAGAACGCACGTTGCCGGCTGAGGTCTACCACGTACGGGTGGGGGACGGGGACGTGTGGTTGTACGGACAGGGAGAGCTCCTTCTGGGGGGGAGCCTGCCGGGAGACGGGTGGACGTTCTACCTGAAGGAGATGCTTCCCGACGGACTGCAGATCGCTCCGTAAGGGTTCGTCATTGCGTTTCGGGGTCGGGTCGATCGTGGAGCCTCTGACCGTTCATCTCGGACCGCGTTCCGTCCGACCACTGCACGGTGAACGAGCCCTGGAACACGTTGAGGCCGACCACCTTGCCGGCGCGCCCCTCGACCGTGATCCGTGCTCCCATCTTGGGCAGTCCTTCCAACGCATCGCGATACTGCTCATGTTCGTAGGCCAGGCAGCACATCAGTCGGCCACAGGCGCCCGTGAGCCGATCCGGACTGAGGAAGAGCTGCTGCTCGAACGCAAGCTCCAGGGGGACCGGCCGGAGCTTGTGAAGGAACGTCCGGCAGCACAGGGACCGACCGCAGGGGCCGACCTCCCCTAAGATGCGCGCCGCGTCGCGCGGCCCGATCTGGTGGAGTTCCAGGCGCAGCCTGAACTCCGTGCCTAACTCGCGGAGGAACTCCCGGAAGTCCACCCGGTTCGGGGCAGAGAAGTGCAGTCGGAGGAAGGTCTTGTCCAAATCCAGCTCCGCTGCCAGGAAGCGCATCGGGAGCCCGAGGGCCGTCGCTTGGTCCTGGGCCGACTGGCGCAGCTCGTCCGCCTCTCCGAGGCGGGTTTGATAGGTGTCGAGATCGGGTTGCGAGGCAAGCCGGATCAGGTGCCCGCGCGGGTTGTTCGGGTTGAGGATCGGCGACTTGAGTACCTTCACCAGCCACGGGGTTCGGCTTTCCTCCTCGACCCAAACCTGCCCCGGGTTGCCCACCGGCCCATCCCAGGTGGCGAGGTGGAGGTCACACAAGGGACCGAGGCGACGAACCAGTGCCCCTAGCTTCTCCGCGGCCATAGGGCCACCACCTCCGCCAGCAGCCGCGGGTTTGCGTTGTCGTCGAGATCTCCCCGGCTGAGCGACGCCTTGCGCGCCCACGCCAGGCGCACGTCCGATGGCAGATCAGGCCACGCGGTTGGAGCCTCGGTGACGAGGAACCGGGCCAGTTCGTCGAGGAACGCAGCCACGGCGCCCTTGCCGTCCTTGGCCAGCCGCTCCGCCAGGGCGAGGACCTCATCCGTGGCCGCCCGGGAAAGGGCGCTCACGAGGCGGCGGCCGTACGCACGGCGCTGCAGTGGATCCGGGACGTGCCGGGCGAAGCTCTTCGCCAGCTCGGCCAGAGAGAGGTTCCGCGCCTGTGTATCGGCATCCTTCCACTCCTGAAGCGGGTTTCGGCGCTCGGCGAGGAACGCGGCTGCTTCCTCCACCCGATCGCCGAGGAGCGAGGAGATGAACGCGATCTCGTCACTGTTGTAGCCTGCATTGTAGAGCGCGGCCTGGATCTGCTCCGGTGCCGCTGCGCACCACATCAGAGCGCATCGGGAGCGCACTGTAGGGAGGACGCGGTCCAGCGCCTCGGCGAACAGGATGGCCTCGAGGTGGGCGGGTATCTCCTCCAGCAGCTTCAACAGCGCGTTGGCGGCCTCACGGGTGAGCTTCTCTGCGGGACCGATCACCGCCACCTTGCGGGGAGCGCGGACCGGGCCGTACCGCGCCCAGAGGATGAGTTCCCGAATTCGGTCGATTCCCACTTCCGCCGCGTCGGAGATCACCAGGCGGGCGTCCGGGCTCTCTTCGGGGGGAGCGCCCAAGTCCGATGCCGCCTGCGCGAGCGCGGCGGAACGGGCTCCCGGTCCCACGTGGAGATGGGGGATCATCGCTGCCGATAGGGTACGGGCAGGCTTCCGCTGGGACAAGGAGGCCGCTTCGGGCGGCCTTGACGGGAGAGGTGATCGCGGTAGAGTTCCGTCTGCGACGGGTTTACCGTCGCGATCGGGGCGTAGCGCAGCTCGGAAGCGCACCTGCTTTGGGAGCAGGGGGTCGCTGGTTCAAATCCAGTCGCCCCGACCAGTACAGCGTTATCGTCACTTCGGCCCTCTCAAAAGAGCGCATAGCTCCCCTGACCGTGGGGAGACTATAAACTGCGCCGTACCGCATTCCAAGGGCACATGCCCATGCTGACCGCAATGGCTTCCCCAACACCTGGGATCGCACCCCGTGGTGGTGGCCGCTGCACCGCCTCGTGTCCACGGGGTAGCCGCCCGATCCTTCGGGTTTCTACTCTTCGTTGGCGTCCGGTCTGGGGCGTCCCCGCTCCACTCGATCCCCAAGTCCTCGTGGGCTCGCTTGGCCTTGCGCGGGGCCTTCCTGAACGCCGGGTCTAGTCTAGTAGTAGCGTAGACTGATACTCACGCACTCAACCCAGGGGAGTGTGATAGAGGCCCCGAGGACTGTCTTGTATGTGATCGGGCCGCGCACGGTACCACGCACGGTCACCAGGTCGCCCTCTAGCAGGCGTGTGCCACTGTAGCCAGAGACGTACACCACGTCCTCGTAGTACTTGCTGCTGGAAGGGGTCGACTTTGCTGTTCCTACACGAAACTCGCTCGGGGAGATCACTTGCAGAATCTGGCCTCTAAACTCCACATCTTCCCAGGTGTAGTGTTCTATGTAGCGGTACATCGTTCGGTACTCAATCCAGGTACCGGTTGCATACCGGTAAAACGCCCCACTTCCCGTCGTGACCACCAACTGCGCAGTTGGCAGACTCGATTCCTGGTCCTGGGGTCTCGGCACTACCAGTAGGAGGAGGCCCGCGGCCAGCAACACCAGCAACACCACCTTGAGTAAGTCCATCCTCTCACCCCCCTTTCGCTCCCCGAGGATACCGCGCTCGTGGGGCCGGATCGCCTGCCTTCGCAACTACCGTTACCAGTCGCTCTAGATCTGCCATGAGGAGCGAGTCGACTTGTCACCGCTTGTGGAGCCTGTACATCCCAATCTCTAAAAGCGGGGTGCGTATGGTCATGTCAACTCGCGTACTCGTGACTCTCCTAAATTCGTAGGTAACGTAGTCTCCTTCAGAATAGCCGAAGGCCCCGGCTTGCGCTTTGATCGTGAACGAGTACAGCGTGTCTGTGATCACCTCGCCGCCACTTCCGGCGCGCCGGTACATCTCGCCAAGATCGAATCGCACCTGCGGCATGAACATGTGGGCGGTCGTGGCCGTGAACTCAAAGCCCAGTTCGGTTTCGATGATCTGATCCCCCGCCACTACTGCCACGCCCCATGTCCCGTGAATCCAGGCTGGAGGATGGAGCCCGAGAAGCACTTTGGCACATCCACCTAACAAGACGGCCAATGCGAACAGCCCCACCACGACTGCCAAACGCTTGTCTCGCTGTAGACCGATCCGCTGGCTCACGCTTCCTCCTTCTCTATTCATCACTTCCCCCGTCACGCTTGTGCAACTCAACGTGACGCCCCACCACCCGGACCTCTACCACGGTCCCGGGTTCCCATCCTAGCGCCTGGACGTAGCCCACGGGGAGGGCAAGCCAGACGCCGCGCCGGGCCCGTCCCTGTCGGTCCTTCCCTGTGGTTGCCTGAAGGACCACGTACCTCGTGGGCAACCGACCGTGAGATCTTCTGTTAAATGTCATGGTAGTGCAACACAGTGTCACAATCCCTACGAGTTGGGCGGAACGTGGGAAACGTGGTCCAGAACGAACGATGATTCAGGGGATCAGAGAGCCTGCTTGACAGAAGACACCTTGTGCACCTGTCGAGAAGCCTGCACCGTATCTGTGCAACTCTCGTCATCGGGGAATCCACGTGCCCTCCGTCGACCGTTCGCGGTTCTCCTACTCGGGTGGGGGAGAACGCCTGGGTTCGCAGTTCGTTTCCTTGTCATCCTCAATGCAGGGATCGAGTCGCCGCGACCCAACCGAAGGAGCCTTTCCCTTTTCCGCTGGCGTTACCACGACATGCCTCTGGTGTCCGGCTCCTCGGCTCTCCCCGCGTGGGCGATGACCTGCGTCGGGCAGCACACAGATTGAGGACCCGTTCGGATGGTGCTGGTCCTGTGTGTGAGGCTACGCTAGACTGGCGGCCGGGCGACCGTCTGTCGGCAACGACGCGGCGCGGATACCCGAGTGCCTAAGGAGCTTTTATGAGTCGAGCGGGTGGATACGATACCTACGCGTTCACGGCGGAGCTGTACGACCACGTCGTGCCGTACAGCAACCGGGCCGACATGGGGTTCTACATCGAGGCGGCGCGGCAAGCAGGTGGACCCGTGTTGGAGATGGGCTGTGGGACGGGCCGGATCCTCATCCCCACGGCCAGGGCGGGTGTGGACATCGTGGGCCTCGACCTGTCGCCCTATATGCTGGCGGTGTGCCGGCGACGGCTGGCGAGCGAGCCGGAAGCGGTTCGATCGAGGGTCTGCCTTGTCCAAGCCGACATGCGCGAGTTCGAGATCTCGCGGACCTTCAGTCTGATCACCACGCCGTTCCGGTCGTTTCAGCACCTGCTGACGGTGGAGGATCAGCTGGCATGCCTGGGGTGCATTCACCGCCACCTCGCCGACGGGGGGAAGTTGATCCTCGACCTGTTCAACCCGTCGCTGCCGTATCTGACGAGCGATGCTTTGGGGAAGGAGATCGGCGACGAGCCGGAGTTCACGATGCCCGATGGCCGGCGCGTCTTGCGGCGGCACAGGACCGTGGCCCGCGACTACTTCAGGCAGGTCAACGAGGTCGAGCTGATCTACTACGTCACGCACCCCGACGGACGGGAGGAGCGCCTCGTCCACGCGTTCTCAATGCGGTACCTGTTCCGGTTCGAGGTCGAGCACCTGCTCGTGCGGAGCGGGTTCGTCGTCGACGAGCTCTATGCAGGCTTTGACAAGAAGCCGTACGGCTCGGAGTACCCCGGGGAGCTCATCTTCGTGGCCCGAAAGCGGGGTTAGCGAGCGGGGGCCACGGGCGGCGGCGGAGTTCTCTGCCTGATGAGCCGACTACAGCGGGAGGGTCCCTTCGATCTGCGTTAGCCGAACGTTGTTGCATCAAGCGCGGAGGGGCGTTGGATGTACCTGGGAGCGGGCGAGTGCGTCGTTCCTGCCAGAGGGCGGTGGGCCTGGGTCGGGGTAGCCTTGCACGCGGGCGTGCTCTACACTGGCTCCCAACTTGGGAAGCGTGATGCATGCACGAACGGATTGTTCTTCACGGCACTTCGCGCTGGGCGTTCGCCCGCGCCGGAGGAGGCGTTCTTGCAGTGAACTGAAGGGGGCTCTCATGGTCATCCAGCGCTATCTGCGCACCTGCCTAAGTCACAGCGGACCTGTCCGAGGTGGGCCACTTCCCGAAAGCTTGGGCCGAGTTCTCGTGCTTTCTGCGGTTGCCATGGCGACATCTGCGGTTCTCGGTCAGGCCCAAAGCGCAGTTCCCGTGATCACCGACCACCCGGCGAGCCGGGTGGTGGTCGTGGGACAAACCTGGACGCTGCACGTCACCGTCGCGGATAGATCTGGCGTTTCCTTTCAGTGGCGGCGCAACGGGATCGCGATCCCTGGCGCCACGGGGTCGAGCTACGCGTTCCACGCGGCTTCTCTCCCCCCGGCGGGCCCCGGTGGTGATGTGTTCGACGTCGTGATCCGCAACGCGGCCGGGTCAGTTGTCAGCAATCCGGCGACGATCCGCGTGGTCACGGCCGAGGGCCCGTGGAAGGGCGGCCTGTGGATGACCTCGGGGCACGACGGCGCGACGTGGAGCGCTCCCCAGCCGTTCATCGGCCCGGCGGGCGTGCCCAGCCTGGCTCGCACTTCCGCAGGACGGCTCGTGGCGACGTTCCAGTGGTTCCCGTTCGATCGGCCGGAGGCGTTCGACCGTGTGGCGGTTTCGTTCTCCGACGATGGGGGCACGACGTGGACCGAACCCGTGCCGATCCACGTGGAAGGTCTTCCCGCGGAGTACATGCGCCCGTTTGACCCCACCATCGTCGCTCTCGACGACGGCCGGCTGCGGCTCTACTTCACTTCCAATACAGGTCTGGGCTCCGTCAACGCGTTCTACAGCGCGATCTCGACCGCCGGCATCACCTACGATTGGGAGCCCGGTGTGCGGTTCTCCCCCGGCCGCAGGATCGTCGATTGCGCGGTTGCGTACTGGAACGGGTTATGGCATCTCACCTCTCCGGTCGGGGCGCCCCACGAAGGGGCGTACCACGCCGTGTCCAGCGACGGTCTGCAGTTCACGCGGCAGGCCAACATCCCCTCTTCAGGATCCTTCAACTGGTTAGGAAACCTAATCTCCGTTGACGAGGCTCTGCGGTTTTACGGGAACAGCCCGGCCGGGCTTTGGTACGCCGAGAGCCGCGATGGGCAGTCTTGGACGGCCCCTGTGCTCATCTCTATCCGCGGCGGCGATCCGGCGGTGGTGACGGACCAGGGGCTGTGGCTCCTAGTGTTCGTGGGCCCGGGGTTCTGAAATGAGGCTACCGGGGATGAACTGGCCGGTTCGTCGTTCCACGCGCGCGTTCGCCCGCGAGGGACGGCGTCTACCGGGGTACCGACTGCGCGACTTCGTCCACGGCTACGTCTACGGGCGGTGGCCCTACCTCTACATCCGCTCGGCCACGCGGCCGGAGACCCTCCCCCGCCCGCTGCGCCTCGTCCATCGTTGGGCGTCGCGGCTGTTCGTCGGTGTGGGGCGAGATTCCGATGCCGCACGCCGCTTCGCAGATACGTACCACGGCAAGGTCGTGCCCACGCCGGCGGCGGAGGGGCTCGTCACGCTGAACGTGGAAGTTCAGCTCCGCGACCTGGAGAAGGTCATCCCCTACGCGACCGCGCGCGATATCGTCCTCCGCGGGCCGGAGCGGATCGTGGCCCTGGAGTGCCCGTGCCGCGCCGCCCGCGACAACCCGTGCCTCCCACTCGACGTGTGCCTCATCGTCGGCGAGCCGTTCGCGAGCTTCGTCGCCGACCACAACCCGAAGCGCGCCCGGTGGATCACCCAGGACGAGGCGGTGGCGATCCTGCGCCAGGAACGGGACCGCGGCCACGTCCACCACGCGTTCTTCAAGGACGCGATGCTCGGGCGGTTCTACGCGATCTGCAACTGCTGTTCCTGCTGCTGCGGGGCGATGCAGGCGTGGAAGCACGGGACGCCGATGCTCGCCTCGTCGGGCTACATCGCTGCGCTCGACGCCGCGCTCTGTCAGAACTGTGGGGCGTGCGCCGCGCAGTGCCCGTTCGGGGCGATCGCGATGGCGGACGGACGACCGCGGGTGGACGTTGCGAGGTGCATGGGGTGCAGCGTGTGCGTGACCCACTGTCCGGCAGGGGCCCTGAGCCTCGTCCGCGCGCCGGAGAAGGGCGAACCCCTGGAGATCCAGACGCTGATGAGGTCGTAGGACCCGGCAGGAGAAGGGTCCGCCGGGCCTCCGGCTGCGCGGAGAAGACCGGATCCCCGCGGCCGGATGGCGGCCTGCCGCAAAGGACGCCAAGGACGGCGGTTGAACGGTCCGGCAGTCGTCAGTTCGTCGGTATGGAACGGCCGTCGGACGCAGGGTCCGAC
>DLNB01000009.1:0-579 GCA_002479455.1 Acetothermia bacterium UBA7521 | reverse complement strand
GGACGCAGGGTCCGACGCTACACTACCTTCGCGGGTCAGCTGCTGCGGCGGGCTTCATGCCCGAGGGAAGCCGGGGGCACGGTCTACCGCGTAGACTTCCGGCCATGCACATCGAGCGCCGGAACGCCCTCGCCTTCTTCGGCGAGGCGACTCTGTTCGGGGTGGGGATGGTCTTCGTCGGGTTCACCACGGTCCTTCCCCAGTTCGTGAGCCGCCTCACCGGGAGCACGGTGCTCGTGGGGCTGGTGATCGCCCTTGCTGAGGGCGCGTGGCGGCTGCCCCAGCTTGCGGTGGCGCGGTGGCTGCTCCCTGCGCGACGCAAGAAACCCTGGCTCACCCGTGCCGGCCTCATCGCCCGACCGGCGTACCTCGTGTTGGGCATCGCCCTCTGGCTCGGGGTGGGTTCGCGGCCCGAGGTCGCCCTGCCGCTCTTTCTGACGCTCCACGGGTTCATGTTCCTGTTCCTGTCTGTGGACCACATGGTGTGGTGGGACGTGTTCGCCAAGGCGATCCCCTCCGGGCGCCGCGGTCGGGTCCTCGGCGCGAGCACGGTGGCACGGGGAGTGCTCGCCGTGGGGG
>DLNB01000010.1 GCA_002479455.1 Acetothermia bacterium UBA7521 | reverse complement strand
GGTGTAGATCCGGTGGGGTGAAGGCGGTGTGCCGTGCAGGTGGGCACGGCGGCCTTGACGAGAAGGCCACCGGAGGGTTCCTTTGGAGCTATCTCAGTTTGGAAGGAGGAACCCAACCGATGGCCGATGTGAGGATCGCACTTAGGGATCTTCTGCGCAAGTACCGGGACGACACGGAGGTGGACGCCCTGAAGGAGGGCCTGGTGCTCCTCGTCCAGGAGCTCCGTGGAGGCGGAGGTGAAGGAGAAGACCGGGGCCGAGCGGTACGAGCGAACGAAGAGCCGGCGAACGTACCGCAACGGGTACCGCGGAAGGCGGTGGGACACCCGGGTAGGCACGGTGACGCTCCGGATCCCCAAGGTTCGGCAAGGGAGCTACTTCCCGGCGTTGCTTGAGCCCCGGCGGAGGACAGAGAAGGCCCTTCTCTCGGTGGTCCAGGAGGCGTACGTCCACGGGGTGAGCACGCGGAAGGTGGACGACCTCGTCCGGGCCCTCGGGATCGAGGGGATCTCCCGGAGCGAGGTGTCCAGGGTCTGTACAGCCCTCGACGAGCGGATGGAGGCGTTCCGGAACCGTCCCTTGACCGGGGAGTACCCGTACGTGTGGCTCGATGCGACGGTGGTCAAGGTTCGGGAAGGGGGCCGGGTGGTGAACATGGCGGCGGTGGTCGCCGTGGGGGTGACCCGGACCGGAGAGCGGGAGGTCCTGGGGTTCGACGTGGGCCCTGCGGAGAGCTACGGGTTCTGGGTGTCGTTCCTGCGGGGACTCGCCAGCCGGGGGCTCTTCGGGGTGAGGCTCGTGATCTCCGATGCGCATGTCGGGCTCAGGCAGGCGTTGTCGGAGATCCTGGCCGGGGACGAGGTGATGGCCACGGCTCTTCTCGACCGTCTCCTCCACCGCTGCCACGTGCTCAACATCAAGGGCCGGTCGTACCGACTGCGGGACCTCGAAGGAAGGCTGAAGTGAGGAGGTGGAAGACGGACGGAGAGATGAGAACTCACGGACTCCCCGCTCGGATGGAGTGCCCGAGCGTGGGAGAGCAAGCGCCGCGGCCGACCCTGGTCACGGCCAGGGGGAGGGTCGTAAAACTACGCGTTCCCCAAGGTCGTAAGAGATGGTGTCACTTGACAGATGACAGCCGGTCTGCTGCACTCCGTGACCGGTGTTCTCCATTCACCCATGATCTGACGAGAAGAATGGTAGCGCTCTGGCCAGCAACGGACAAAGGAGAGGACGCATTCTCGTTGGCGCCTGGAGCGACTCAGTGTTCCCCGCTGCTATCCGTTTGAAGGTCCGTCCCCAACAGGCGCGCCAAGCCGCCCCGGGCGGTCTCCTTGTACTTCGGGCTCATGTCCCGCCCGATCTCACGCAGGGCGGCCACCGCGGTGTCGAACGAGATCCGGTCCTCTCCACGGCACAGGACGGCTAGGCTCGCCGCGTGCAACGCGGCCACCGCCGCCGCCGCGTTGCGCTCGATGCACGGGATCTGGACCAGGCCGTACACGGGGTCGCAGGTGAGGCCGAGGTAGTGCTCGAGCGCGGTCTCCGCCGCCCGATCCACCTGAGCCTCGACATCCCCGCCCAGAAGGTAACACGCTGCGGCGGCGGCCATCGCGCTTGCCGTCCCCACCTCGCCCTGGCAGCCAACCTCGGCCCCGGCGATCGAGGCGTTCGTCGCGACGGCGAGGCCGATCAACCCCGCCACGAGGAGAGCATCGTGGATGCGCTCATCGCGCAGCCCGAGCACTTCCTGGAAGGTCCGCAGCACGGCCGGCACTACCCCGGCGGCCCCGCAGGTGGGGGCGGTGACGACCTGCATTCCCGCCGCGTTCTCCTCGGCGACCGCAATCGCGTACGCGGAGGCGAGGTCCATCTCCTGCGTCAGCGGCTTCTTCGCCTCTTCTCGCTCCTGCAGCGCCTCGTATAGCCCAGGAGCGCGGCGGGCGAGCCGTAGCGGGCCGGGGAGGACGCCCGGGGTGGAAAGCCCGCGGGCGATGGAATCCCGCATCGCTGCCCACAGATGCGAAAGCTGTGTCTCGGTCTCCGCGTCGGTGCGCCCCAGCCGCCGCTCGTTCTCACGAACGAACCCAACGAGGTCGGTTCCCCGCTCCCAGCACGAGGCCAGGACCTCTGTCATCGTCAACCGGCCCTTCCCAGCCGATTCCGCGCCGAACGTCCCCCCAGCCACGGCCCCGCCGCCGAGGGACCGGTACTCCTCCGCGAGCACGACACGCCCCTCGCCACTGAGGAGTTCGAACCGCAGGGTGTTCGGGTGGAGAAGCTGGTGGTCGGAGGCGTCGAACACGATGTCCTCATCCGGGCGAAACACGAACCAGCCGCCCGCGATCCGCACGACCCCGGCCGCCCGCACCGCGGCCAGCACGTCGGGGAGGGGCTTTGTCGCATCTCGGTCGGGATCGTGGCCCGTAAGCCCGGCGGCCACCGCGGCGTCGCTGAGGTGCCCCCGGCCGGTGCGGGCGAGGCTGCCCAAGAGCACCACCCGTAGCCGACCGCCCGCAGACCCTGCCTTGGCCACCAAGTTCCGGAAGTCGCGGGCGGCGTGGTAAGGGCCCATCGTGTGGGACGAGCTGGGGCCGAACCCCACCTTGAGGAGGGTGAACACGCTCGGGACGTCCATTTGACTGTGCCCCCTCATCCTGTTCCCGCCAAGGCGGTCGTCCGTCCGATACCCCAACGGCCTAACTGGCAGGTGGTTCAGGTTCCGTGGGTTGCGTTGCCTGGCGGAACAGGCTCCGGAAGAGCCCCGATAGCGATCCGCCCGTGAACGTCCCGAGCACGTACACGAGGACCACCAGGACCGAAAGCGGGAGCGTGAACCGCATCGTCACGAACGACACGGTCACCGACCCGATGTTCTGGCCGATGAACACGAGCACAGCCGCCGTCAGCAGGATAACGAGCATCGCGTAGAGATACCGCACGGTTCCCCCTTTGCCCTTCGGGCTCCCGATTGTAAGGCGTCGCCCCGCGGGCGGCGAAACGCGCGCCCTCTACCCACCGGTGGGGAGGTGAAATCCTGCGTGGTCGGGGCGGCGGTGGTAGGCGTCCACCATGGCGGGGATCCCGTCCACCTCGTCCACCACCCGGAACAGGTCCAGATCCTCGGGGCTGATCGTTCCCTGGGCAGCGAGCGTGTCCCGGATCCAGTCCACGAGCCCACTCCAGAACGCGCTCCCCACGAGGAACACCGGGAACGGGTGAATCTTCAGGGTCTGAATGAGGGTCAGAGACTCGAACAGCTCGTCGAGGGTCCCGTAGCCACCGGGGAAGACGACGAACGCCTGGGCGTACTTGACGAGCATCACCTTGCGCACGAAGAAGTACCGGAAGCTGAGCGAGTCGGTCTGATAGGGATTCGGTTCTTGCTCGTGGGGGAGTTCGATGTTGAGGCCGATGCTCCGACCGCCGGCCTCGAACGCCCCCTTGTTCGCGGCCCGCATCACCCCCGGTCCACCACCGGTGAGCACGATGTACCCCGCCTGAGCGAGCGCCCTCCCCAAGGCCTCGGCCTGAGCGTAGGTGCAAGGATCGAGGACATCCCGCGCTGAGCCGAACACGGTGACCGCCCTGCCGACGTCCCGCAGGGTCTCGAACCCCTCGGCGAATTCGCCGAGGATGCGGAACATCCGCCACGCGTTCTCTGCCATCGCGTCTACCACGTACGACCGGTGGTCGTCTCTCTCCTTCACCATGGCGCCTCCATCGTACCCGTGAACCTCTACCCCTGCTTCCCGTGGACGCCCAGCACCTTGAGGACCTCGTCGAGGAGAAGGATCGAGGCGGCTACAGGTAGAATGAGCAGCCACTCTCGGCCGCCCAAGGGGACGGTCCCAAACAGCGTCCATCCCAGCGGCGTGTAAATCACGAGGAGCTGGAGGACCACCGCGGTACCGATTCCCACCCACAGCCACCGATTGGAGAACAGGCCGACCCGCAACACCGACCCACGGCTCGTGCGGGCATTCAAAGCCTGGAACCACTGGAACGCAGCGAGAACCGTAAACGCCACGGTCATCGCCCGGGCGGTGTCCCCCCACTGGAGGGTAAGGGCGAACAGACCCAGCGTCCCCGCGGCCATCACCGGAGCGAGCAGGGCAATTCGCCGCACCACCCGGTCCGTGAGCACGCCTTCCTTCGGCGGCCGCGGCGGGGCTCGCAAGACGTCGCGGTGCCGAGGCTCGATCCCGAGCGGGATCGTGCACGCGCCGTCGGTGACCAGGTTCACCCACAGGATCATGATCGCCGTGAGCGGAAGGGGGAGCCCGAGGGCGAGGGCCGCGGCGAGGGTGAGGATCTCCCCGAGGTTGGTGGTGAGGAGGAAGAACACCACCCGCCGCAGGTTGGCGAAGATCGTGCGTCCCTCCTCCACGGCGTGGACGATGGTCGCAAAGTCGTCGTCGGTGAGGATCATGTCCGACGCCTCCTTGGCCACCTCGGTCCCGGCAATCCCCATCGCCACCCCGATGTCCGCCCCCTTTAGGGCGGGAGCGTCGTTCACCCCGTCCCCAGTCATGGCCACGAGCTGTCCGCCGGACTGAAGGGCGCGGAGGATGCGGAGCTTATGGGCAGGAGTCACCCGGGCGAACACGTGGGCCTCCTTCACCCGTTGGGCGAGCTCTTCATCGCTCATGTCGTCAAGCTCGGCGCCGGTGATCGCCTCGTCGGCGGGAATCCCGAGCTCCTGAGCGATGGCCGCGGCGGTGCCCTTGTGATCGCCGGTGATCATCACCACCTGAACCCCCGCTCCCTGGGCGGCGGCCACGGCCTCGACCGCCTCCGTCCGCGGCGGGTCCACCATCCCCCACAGGCCCACGAGGGTGAGCCCTCCCTCGACGTCTTCGGGAGAGACCTCCCAGCGCCCATTCTTGAATCGGCGCACCGCCCCAGCCACCACGCGCAAGGCCCGGTCGGCGAATGCCGAGATCGCCCGCCCCACCTCCGCCCGGTCCTCGGCGGTGAGCTCCCGCACCCCGCCACTCTCCAGGATGTGTGTGCAGAAGGAGAGAATCCGGTCCGGCGCTCCCTTCACCAGGGCCTCCGTCTCTTCCCCCTCACGGACGCGATGGAGGGTGGCCATGTACTTCCGATCGCTGGAGAACGGGACCTCGGCCAAGCGGGGTCGATCCCGCGCCAAGTTCTCAAGGCCGATCCCGCCCTTGCGGGCGACCACGAGAAGCGAACCTTCGGTGGGGGATCCTCGAACGTGCCACGCGCCTTCCTCCTCGACCAAGCGGGCGTTGTTACACAGGGCGCCAATACCGAGGAGAAGCTCGGCCTCGGGGCATAGCTCCTCCTCTCCGCCCTCCCGCCGCACCTCTCCCTCCGGGGAGAAACCGGACCCGGTCACGTGGTAGAGGTGACCACGGGTCCACAGCGTCGTGACCGTCATCTCGTTCCGGGTGAGAGTCCCTGTCTTGTCGGAGCAGATCACGGTCACCGAGCCCAAGGTCTCCACGGCGGGTAGCCTGCGGACGATGGCGTTGCGGCGGGCCATGCGCTGGACTCCGAGGGCAAGGGTCACGCTCACCACCGCGGGAAGTCCCTCGGGAATAGCAGAAACGGCCACGGCCACGGAAAACAGCGCCATCTCCAGGACGGCGTAGCCCCGGAGGAGGCCCAACAGGAACACGAGAACGGCCAGCCCGATGCCGGCCAAACCGATGACCGTCCCCAACCGCGCCAACCGACGCTGAAGCGGGGTCGTCTCCGTGCCCGCCTCGCGGACCTCGCCCGCGATCTCCCCGAGCACGGTGCGCATCCCCGTAGCC
This sequence comes from Acetothermia bacterium UBA7521, assembly GCA_002479455.1. GTDB lineage: Bacteria > Bipolaricaulota > Bipolaricaulia > Bipolaricaulales > Bipolaricaulaceae > Bipolaricaulis. Next base: position 64,274 of record DLNB01000010.1, on the reverse strand, counting down.
ACCACCACCGCCCGTCCGCGCCCGGCGGTGACGGCGGTGGAGGACCAGACCATGTTCATCCGGTCGGCAAGGGGCGTCTCCGCAGGGAGGACGCCGGGGGACTTGGACACAGGCTCGCTCTCCCCGGTGAGGGCAGATTCGTCCACGGCGAGGTCAACGCTCTCAAGCACCCGGGCGTCGGCGGCCACCCGATCCCCGGTCTCCAGGATGAGAATGTCGCCGGGGACCACCTCGTCGGCTGCGATCTCCCGGACCCGGCCGTCCCGGAGGACCCGAGCGTGGGGGGCGACCATGCGCCCCAACGCCTCCAGGGCCCGGTCGGCACGCCACTCCTGGAGGGCGCCAATCAGGGTGTTGAGGACCACCACCCCGCCGATCACCCCCGCGTCCACGAGCTTCCCCACCGCCGCGGCCAGGGCCGCTGCCCCCAGCAAGAGGTAGATGAGGGGATGATGGAGTTGAGCGGCCACCACCGCCCACGGAGTGGACTTGGCCTCCCCCTCCAAGGCGTTGCGGCCGTGGATTTCCAGCCGACGAAGAATCTGAGCCGATTGCAGCCCCATCTCCCCAGAGGAAGCCTCTTTGAAGAGATCAGCCTCCTCCAAAGCGTGCCACGCGACCTGTGCCCGGTGCTCCATGCTTACAGAGACCTCTTCATGGCCGGCTAGACTCCTGCGTCCGCGGGCACAGCCGCCGGAAGGCGCTTCCGGCCGGTGACGAGGTACCCCGTGAACGCAGTCATCCGCTCGCTGGGGCGCACGCCCTCCCTTTGTCGAACGAGGATTGGCCGTTCCATCAACTCCACCGTCTCGGTCAGCACGAATCCCGCTTCCGCAAGCGTCCGCACGGATTCCTTGAGCTGCTCGGCGGTAGGAACGATGAGCGTCAGCGGCCTCCCGGGGGCGAGGGAAGCGTGAACGGCGGGGATCGCCTCCCACGGTGAAGGGAGGTCGAGGAAAGCGGCGTCCACGTCGTTCACTGGGAACGGCTCGCCGGCGGTGAGGATCCCCGCTTCCACCCGGTCAGCGTACCCCGCCCGAGCGATGTTCGCGAGGGCGTTCTGAAGGAACTCCTCGCGCCGATCAAACGTGTGGACACGCCCGGAAGGGCCCACGAGATGGGCGAGCAGGATCGTGAACGCGCCCGAACCTGTGCCCATTTCGAGCACCCGCGCTCCGGGACGCACGTCGAGGGTCAACACGATCCAGCCTGCATCCTTGGGGTACACGATCTGGGTACGGCGCTTGACCTTGAACATCCGATCCCCAATCAAGGGCCGGAAGGCAAGAAACGGTCGCCCGCTGTGGGAGAAGACCGTTGACCCTTCCGGCTGACCAACGACCCCGTCGTGGGCGATCGTTCCCCGGTGGCTGTGAAATTCCTTCCCCGGTTCGAGGCGGACGAGGAACGTCCGGCCCTTCTCCTCCTCCACAAGGAGGACATCGTCTCCGTAGTTCAGCGGCTGCGCCATGCGACGAGGCTACCCGGACCATCCCCCACGGTCCAACAACATCGTCGTTCCGCTGCGACGCCCTCCCCAGTTCTTTTCTCTATACTCGGAGGGCGAGGAGACGACGAGATGTCCAACGTCACGTTCGCGTTCTTGCTTACACTCTTCGCGGGCCTGTCCACGGGACTGGGGAGCGTCGTCGCGTTCTTCGTCCGGCGGACGAACTACCGCTTCCTGTCCATTTCCACAGGGTTCTCGGCCGGGGTGATGCTCTACGTGTCGTTCGTGGAGATTCTGGCCAAGGGCGGGGATGCCCTCGCCTCCGCCTACGGCCCAGGTACCGGGCAGTGGATCAACGTGGCGTCGTTCTTCGGCGGCATCACCCTTATCGCGCTCGTGGATGTGCTGGTTCCCAGCCCCCAGAATCCCCACCACCTTCCGTCCGTTGAATCCACAGCAGGACTGAGAGTCCATCCTCAGACCGCCTCAGCCCAGCCTGGCGCGAACAGGGGGACCCACACCCGGCTGATGCGGATGGGTCTGTTCACCGCCTTCGCGATTGCGTTGCACAACTTCCCCGAGGGACTGGCCACGTTTCTGGCCGCCCTGCACGATCCCACGCTGGGGATCGCGATCGCCGTTGCCCTCGCCCTCCACAACATCCCGGAAGGGATCAGCGTCGCCGTGCCCATCTACTACGCCACAGGGAGCCGTGGGAAAGCTTTCCTGTACTCGTTCCTGAGCGGGCTAGCCGAACCCATCGGCGCCGGGATCGCATTCCTTGGCCTCCACCTCGCCTACGGGGGAAGCAGCGGCAGTCTCCCCACAGAGGTGATGGGCATCCTGTTCGCCGGCGTGGCCGGGATCATGGTGTACATCAGCCTCGATGAGCTTCTGCCCACGAGCCGCGCCTACGGCAAGGGACATGACAGCCTGCTCGGGCTCCTCGGGGGGATGGCGGTGATGGCCCTCAGCCTGTTGCTGATGTGATCGCGTGCGCACGCGCTTGCCCGGCGCCCGCAAGCTGGACAAGAAGGGCTCTGCCCACTACCGCGCGCGCCGGCCAACTCCACCCAGGCGTGCCGGGGTTCTCTTCCTCTCGCCGCGGACCGATGGATGCGTGAGGTCGTGCCAGCCATACCGCAGGGAACTCGCCGCCACAAGCCACGGCGTCCAGAGCTGGGATCGCCCGCCCCGCACATCTACCGCCGCACGTCGCTCTATCAACTCCTCGTACACCTGGCGGTTCCGATCAACCACCGCATTCCAGTCGAACGAGCGCACCCGGTCCCGAGATGCGCTGCAGATCGCCGCGTACTCCTCCGGAGACATCCGGCAGATCGCCGCCACATGCCGCGCGAACTCGGCGGGGCTGGCATCTGCGGACAGGCGCTTTCCCACCCTGTCATCCACCAGTTCGTCAACCGTTTCGTTGGAAAGCCCTACCACCGGCGTCCCGGACGCGAGCGCCTCGATCACCGCCAGGCTTTGCACCTCGAGCCGCGATGCCGAGACGAAGACATGGGCCGCTTGAAGGTACCGCGGGACCTCCGCGTACGGCACCGCACCGGTGACATCCACATTGTCAAGTCCCTGTTCGCGAATCGCACGCCGGAGATCATCGAGGTAACCCGGTTCGAGTGTTTCGCCAATGAGCGTTAGCCGAGCGGGCACGTCGAGGTGCCCCATCATCTCCAAGAGATAACGTTGGTTCTTGCGTCGGGCGAACGAACCCACAAACAGAAGGCCTTTCTCCGGCTGACCGATGTCGGCAGGGAGCAGATTCTGGTAGGCGCGTAGGTCACGCCCGTTCGGCACCCTGTACACCGGACCGAGATACCCGAATCGGCGCAGGTCCTCCTCCATCGCCCTGTTCAACGCGATCACCCCATCGCACCGCCGCAGGAAGAGGCTGATGAAGGTGCGGAAGAACGGGCTGTTCCCCATCCATCGGGTGAACGTGGGTTTCTCCAGCGAACCGAACGCCTGGGCCTGCGAGGGCAGGCAGTGAAGCGTCATCACGAACGGCTTCCCGTTGAGCCGAGCCCAGTCCTGAAAGCACAACGCGAGTGGGCTGAAATCCTGCGCATGCACGACGTCGGGCATGAAGTCGGCCAGGAGGGCGCGTAGCCAGTGCCGCTGCCGGAGGTCGGGCAGACGCAAGTCCCGCTCGCTTCGCGTCGGCAGCCGCACCACCGTCGGGTACCCAGGTCGAGACGGGGAAACCGAAGCCTTCTCGCCCGAACAGACGAGGATCACCTCGTGAGCCTGGGCGCTCGCAGCCGCCAGCTCATGAGCCACACGCCCCATTCCGCCGCCCGTATCGGCGGAGGGGAAGGTGGTGACAAAGACGATCCTCACACTCTCCACCCACAGCTCTGCATATCCGCACCGAGGATGATACACGACCGCGCCGCCAGTTGGAGTTAGCGCAGGTCTTGCCTCTCTGTTGCCAAACGGAGAGCCCCCAGAGTGAAACGCGAGGCCCTTCCCCGGTGTACACTTCGGCGGAGGTGTCGAACATGCGCACAATCATGGCAGCGATGCTGTTGGCAGGTCTAGTCCTCGTGGGCGTGGGACAGACCCAGGTCCAGGTGACGACCGGAACGTTCGTCTTCGAGATAGGACAGAAACTGGCGCTCGAACTCGCGGGCGATGCCCCGTGCCCCTGTACGTGCGAGACGATCACCGTGGCCGGTTTCCTCATCCTCGATGCCCATGGGTTCGTGATCTACGACGAGACGAGCCCGTACTCAGTGCCCTCCGACCAGTGGATGGGCCTGTGGAGCCTCGTGGCCGCGGATGGCATGCCGGTCGCGGCCGGGGAGTACACCGCCCTCGTTGTGACCTCCCTCGGCGACTTCCGAGCCGAGCTTCAGGTGACCGACCCCGGTCAGGCGCCCCGCATTGGAAAGGCCAAGGCTAAGGCCACCGTGTGCGGAATCGGCCTGACGGTCTACCGCCTGCTGGACGAAAGCGACGCGGATGCGTCGATCTCCCTGCGCGAGGGGGAACACCTTCTGATCGCCCTGGCGGGGAACCCGACCACAGGGTTTGGGTGGGAGGTTCAGGCTGAACCGGCTTTCCTCACGCCGGTCGAAGGGTTGGAGTACCGTCCCAGCTCCGATCTCACCGGCGCAGGGGGAACGTTCTACTTCCGCTATGAAGCGACCACAGCTGGCATGGGGATGCTCTCGCTCGTCTACCGCCGCCCGTGGGAGACTGTTCCCCCTGAACAGACCTTCACTCTCCAGGTGATTGTTCGGTAGCGAGCGATCGTTGCTCCGCTCTTCCGACTACCGGGGTGAGGACATTGAACCATACTGCGCCAGGACGTGCATCACCCGGCTGTTGACTGTAGGGTTCTTCGTTCTCGTCTCCGGGTCTGCCATAGCCGGGCCGTTCGAGGAGGTTCTGAGGCTCATCCCCATCCAGTTCCAGAGCCCGGTCATCAGCTTCACAAACTGGGCTCGGATCCGCGCCGATGAGGGTTTGGAAGGCCTCACAAGCCAGAGCCCCCTTGAGGAGCGTCAGGCACTCCTCCTATCCACCACCACGCGCCAGGCCGCCCCGTCGGCGTTCGGTTCGCGCCGTCTCGAAGTGCACGCCGAAGTCTGGGGGTGGGATGTCACCGACCACGTGTGGGAGGCTAGCCTGGTCCTCGATGGCCTTACCCCGCTGTGGGTGATCCACCTCGCGGAGGGGGACCTCGATACCCTTGCAGCGCGGTTCCGCGACCGCGGGTTCAGCGAGGAGACCTTGTTCGGGGCGGTCGTGTTCCGCCACCCCCTCGACCTAACGGCCGACTGGCTGCGGATCACCGAACTCGCGATCCTCAACACGGCGATCCTGTTTGAGGAAAGGCTGCTCGTGATGTGCTCGACTCCAACCGGAGTGGCCGCGGTCCTCGCGGCCTGGGCAGGCGGATTAAAGACGTGGGCCGATATCCCGTGGGCCGTCTCGCTGGCTCAGCTCCTCGAACGCGTGTCGGGCGCCGTGGTTCTCCTTGGCCCGAGCGTCTGCCTGGGCTTCTCGGAAAGTGCAGTACTGGCAACGCTCCTCGCTTCTCCGCCTAGCGAGACGGCCCGCCGCCTGAAGACGCTGCTGGAGGAGGGCCCTCCGCTTCAGCCCTACGTCGCGCTCGCCGCCGGCTACGAGACGCACGATGGAGAGCCCGCGGGCCTGTTCATCCTCCACTACCTCACCGAGGAGGTGGCCGCCGCCGACCTCCCCGCGCGCACGGCGCTCGCCGAGGAGGGCGTGTCCGTGGTCACGCGCGCCCCGTACCGGGAGGACGTGTTCACCCTGCGCGAAGCAGAAGTGGAGGGAACCAGCGTAGTGCTGCGCGTGGATCCGACCAACGGGCAACCCCGCCGTCTGCTAACATGGTGTTCATGCGCGACCTGGTTTTCGCCATCTGCCCGTAGACCCGAGAAGAGATGTGCTCGGATCGGGAGAGCGGGATAACCTATCAACTGAGCATGCCCCCGACAGGTGACACATGCCGGTTGATCGAACCGCTGAGGGACTTCGCCGAGGCTGTCAGGATCAAAATGGCTGCCTTCGCAGGTGGCGAACCGGAGGACCAGCTCCGCACCCCTTTTGAGAACCTCATGGCCTCGGTTGGGCGCGCTCTGGGCTGGAACCTGGTCTGCAAGGGCGAGACTCCCCTGCCGGACCGGCTCGGTAAGCCAGATTTCGCCATCTCTCTCAACAAACTGCTTGCCGGCTACGCGGAGCTCAAGGCCTCTGGTCTCGGCGCAGATCCCAAACGGTTCACTGGCCACAACCGCGAGCAGTGGAGGCGTTTTCAGTCCCTTCCTAACATCCTCTACACCGACGGCAACGAGTGGGCCGTGTACCGCCGCGGCGAGCGGCTTCGGGACATCGTCCGCCTCTCCGGCGATGTGGTCACACAGGGGCGCAAGGCCGTCACGCCGGGCGCTGCAAGTGCCCTCGAAGCTCTGCTGCGGGACTTCCTCACCTGGCAGCCGGTGCTCCCGTTCGATCGCAAGGGGCGGCTCGACCTCAAGCGGTTCGTGGACGAACTGGCTGCCTACTGCCGGATGCTGCGTCAGGATGTGGCTGACGCGCTCAGCGATCCTGCATCACCCCTCGTCCAGCTTGCGAAGGACTGGAGGAAACTCCTCTTCCCGGACGCCTCCGATGATCAGTTCGCTGATGCCTACGCGCAGACCGTCACCTTCGCCCTCCTCCTGGCGCGGAGCCTGGGGGCCGATCCCCTGTCCCTCGGCAGTGCCGAGGCCTCCCTGGCCGCCGACCACAGCCTGCTCTCGCGTGCGCTCCAGGTGCTGACCGATCCCCATGCCCAGGCCGAGATCTCTGCTTCGCTGGACGTGCTCCTCCGCGTGATCGGCGCGGTTTCACCCGATGCCCTCTCCGGCCCCGAGGACCCGTGGCTCCACTTCTACGAGCAGTTCCTCGCTGCCTATGATCCCCAGCTGCGCAGGGATGCGGGCGCGTACTACACCCCGGTGGAAGTCGTCCAGGCCCAGGTTCGCCTGGTGGACGCCGTCTTGACCGACAACAGGAAGTTGGGCAAGCCGTTGGGATTCGCAGACCCCAGCGTGGTCACCCTCGACCCGTCCGCGGGCACGGGCACCTACCTCCTCGGCGTAATCGCCCACGCCCTGCAGAGGATCGAAGAAACAGAAGGAAGTGGGGCCGTTCCCGGTCGCGCCACAGCCCTGGCCGAGAACCTCTTCGGGTTCGAGATCATGGTCGGCCCGTTCGCGGTATGCGAACTCCGCGTGAGCCGGGCCCTTCAGGACAAGGGGGCAAAGCTGCCCCAAGGCGGGACCCACATCTACCTCACCGACACCCTGGAAAGCCCCAGCGCCGAGCCGCTGCAGCTTCCGCTCTTCCTCAAGCCGATCGCCGACCAGCACGCCAAGGCCCTTCAGGTGAAGAGCGAGGTCCCGGTGATCGTCTGCCTCGGCAATCCCCCCTACGACCGCCACGAGGCTGCCGACGAGTCGAACAAGGCCCGCACCGGCGGTTGGGTGCGCTGGGGCGACGATGGCAAGGGGACCGACGCGATCCTGAGCGATTTCGTGGAGCCGGCAACCGCCGCAGGGCATGGCGTGCACCTCAAGAACCTCTACAACCTGTACGTCTACTTCTGGCGGTGGGCGCTGTGGAAGGTGTTCGAATCCAAGGCCACGGCCGGACCGGGCGTGGTGAGCTTCATCAGCGCGGCAAGCTATCTCGACGGGGATGCGTTTTCCGGCATGCGCGAGCACATGCGCCGCCTGTGCGACGAGATTTGGATCCTCGATCTCGGCGGCGAAGGCCGCGGCACGCGGAAAAGCGAGAACGTGTTTGCCATCCAGACGCCCGTGGCGATCGCCGTGGCTGTTCGCTACGGAAGGTCGTCCGAGAAGAGGCCGGCCAGGGTCCACCACGCCCGCATCGAGGGAACGCGAGAGGATAAGCTGCGCACGCTGGAGGCGATCGAGGGATTCGCTTCCCTGACGTGGGAAGAGTGTCCGAGGGAGTGGCAGGCGCCGTTTCGACCAGCGCGTCGCGGAGACTACTTCGACTGGCCTTCGCTGAACGACTTGTTCCCATGGGAACAACCCGGTGTGATGGTCGGCAGGAGGTGGCCAATTAGCCACCACGCGGGCATTCTGGTCGAGCGTTGGCGCGCATTCTGCAGGACGGCCCCCACCGAGCGCCCCCTGGTGTTCAAAGAGTCGCCAACTGGAAGGAAGGTCCGGGACCGGATTCAAAGCTCCTGTTCGCCTGCGGAGATCCTGTCTCCGCTTGCGGCCCTCTCTCCTGACGCTCCGCCTCCCGAGGTAAGACGATATGCATATCGCTCCTTCGACCGCCAGTACTTCCTGGCAGACCTTCGCCTGGTTGACAGAGCAAGTCCTTCGCTTTGGAAGTCACATAGTCGGAAGCAGGTATACCTGGCCACTCTCTTCTCTCAGCCGCTCTCAGCCGGGCCTGCAGTTACAGCAGCGGCAGAGCTAGTTGATCGGGACTTCTTCCGGGGGTCGTACGGCGGGAGGATCTTGCCGCTCTACCGCGACTCGGAGGCGATCCATCCGAACATCGTTCTGGAACTCCCCGACTTCCTTAGCAGGGTATGTGGCAGTGAGGTCGCCCCGGAGGACTTCCTGGCCTACGTGTACGGGGTCCTTGCCCAGCCCGCGTTCACGGAGCGGTTCACCGAAGAGCTGGGGACGCGCGAGCTGAGGGTGCCGCTGACCAAGGATCCCAACCTGTTCCGGAAGGTCCGCGACGTCGGGGCAAGACTCCTCTGGCTCCACACCTACGGGGAACGGTTCGTCCCCCCAGGGTTCGCTCGCGGCCAGATTCCATCAGGCGAGGCGAGATGTGTCAAGCCGGTGCCCGACGAGCCGGAGAAGTACCCGGAGCGGTTCGGGTACAGCGACACAACGCAGACCCTGCACGTCGGCAACGGGGAGTTCCGGCCCGTGGCCCGCGAGGTGTACGAGTTCGAGGTGTCCGGCCTGAAGGTCGTTCAGTCGTGGCTCGGGTACCGGATGAAGGTCCCCAAGGGCAAGAAGACCTCGCCCCTCGACGACATCCGCCCCAAGCGATGGAGCGCTGAGTTCACCCGCGAACTCCTCCAGCTCCTGTGGGTGCTCGAAGCGACGCTCGCCACCTACCCCGAACAGGCCCGCCTCCTGGACGAAGTCCTTCAGGGCGAGCTCGTCTCCGCGGACGAGCTCCCGCCCGTGCCGGAGAGCGCCCGCAAGCCGCCCGCCGTCGCCCGCCCTCGCCGGGGCAAGTCCAGAGGACCGAAGGACAGCACGGCCGGGACGGAGGAACTGCTGTGAGCGAACCGCAGCGTGACGCCCTCCAAGGGCTGCTCTCGGATCGGGAGATCGCGGCGCTGGCGCAGACCGATCCGCCACTCATCGCCCCGTTCGTCTCCCGGCAGGAGGGGAAGCCGTCCTATGGTCTGGGCTCGTTCGGATACGACATCCGGCTCGGATCCCGGTTCCTTGTTCCCGATGGGGGATCGGGCGTCATCCTCGACCCAAAGGGGACCCCGGCCGAGGCGTTCCATGCGATCGCCTGCGAGGGAGCGTTCGAACTCCCTCCAGAAGCGTTCGTCCTTGGAGAGAGCATCGAACGCTTCACCATGCCCGCCGACGTGTTGGGCCTGTGCTTCGGGAAGTCAAGCTACGCCCGGTGCGGGCTCATCGTGAACTTATGCCCGCTCGAACCGGACTGGCGGGGCAGGCTCACCATCGCCCTCATCAACACGTCCCCGCTCCCGATCCGGCTCCACGTCGGACAAGGGATCGCCCAGGTCGTGTTCTTCCGCGGGGAGCGGCCGACACGCGCCTACAGCGAGAAGGAGTCCGGCGGGGCCTACCAGGACCAGACCGGGGTAACCCTGCCCCAGTAAGGGAGGCACGATGAAGACAACCGTTGTGTACTACAGCCGATTCGGGACCACGCGCACCGTTGCTGCGGCCCTCGCCGAGGAGTTGGGCGCCGAGGTGCGGGAGATCAGGGCCATGCGCGAGTGCGGGTTCATGGGGATGGGGTTTCGTTCCGTGTTCGGGATCCGGATGCCGATTCGACCGATGAACCTCGACTTCACGGGCGTAGACCGGATCGTCCTCTGCGCGCCGATCTGGGCCGGGAAGCCCGCCAACCCAGCGCGAACGTTCCTCCAGGAGGCCAAGCTCGACGGGGTGAAGCTCGCCGTCCTGTTCGCCACCGGAGGTGGAGAGACGGGTGCATCCGTGGAAGCGATTCGGAAGCTGGTGGCGGGGAAGCGGGTCGAAGTCACGTTCCTCGGGGCGATCGTCACACGGAAGAAGGACGAAGCGCAGCTGCGCGCCGAGGCCAAGGAACCGGTCCGCAAGCTGCACAACCAAGAAGGGGAGTGAGACCTCGGAGCCGTAGACCTGCGGCACGTGGACTCGCTATCCGCGATCTGCAATCCGTGAAGGCGACATCCCCATAGATCGGCGTTGGGGATCCTCTCTGTCGCGGGGCGCTGTCGCCGCACGTGCTCCCGGAACATGTCCTTACTGAGGCTGCTCTCTCTCGCTGGTACCGCGTCCTCGTGAAGGTAGAGCAGATCTCCTTACCGCAAGGGTACCCGCTTGACAGACCCAGTTCGGCCGCATAGCATGCAAGTGGTCAGACCAATGGCGGCCAAACCAAAGACACTGCAGAGCAGACGGTCACGCCTGGTTTTTGACTACCTGATCGAGGCCCTGCAAACGGGGGTCTTCTTGGAGGGTGACCGTCTACCCGGCGAGCGCGAGCTGTCGGATTACCTCGATGTAGGGCGTTCTTCAGTTCGGGAGGCCCTCAGTGCGCTGTCGGCTCTGGGTATCCTCAACCGCCGCGTGGGAGACGGCACCTACGTCCAATCCCGCGATGTCTGGCTCCTCATCCGCGCTTCTGGGATCACGCACGATGGGGCCAGTCTTCGCGCTGTGTTCGAGCTCCAGCGGATCCTGGAAGTAGGCGTGGCTGAACTGGCCACACAGCTGATCACACCGGAAGGGCTGGACCGGGCCGAGGCCGCGATCGCGGAGATGACGGACGCAGCCCGTCGAGATGACATCGAGAGGTATTTCGAGGCGGACCGTCAGTTCCATCTGGCCCTGGCCCAGGCAACGGACAACACGCTGTTGGAACAGGCAGTCTGCCAACTGATGGATCAGATGGACAGGCCGCTGTGGCGCGCCGTGAAGAGCTACTTCATCCGTTTTCGGACGGAGTATCTGGAACGCTCGCTCGAAGGCCATGAACGCCTGCTCTCAGCTCTGAAATCCCAGGACCACGCCCTGGCCCGCGCCGTGATGGAGGCGCACTTCGATCGCATCGCAGGGGAGATCTTCGGTGCCGACTGAAGTCCGCCCCTCTTCGAGTGCGAGGCGGTTCCTCTCATCGAGGCTGCTCTGGTCGGAGAGCCTGGGTTCGGCTGCGCGCGAAGCCCACCGGTTGGGGTATCAGGGACTGGAGATCTGGAGCGAGCACGCTTGGCGCGACGGCCCCATCTCCAAGCTGCGGCGTGAGCTGAAACGCGTGCCTCTCCAATACGCGCTCCACGGCCCGTTCATGGACCTCAACCTCTGTTCTCGCAACCCCCGAATCGCCAAGCTATCTCTTGAGGAGTGCATCCGAGCGCTATCCCTGGCCCGCGCAGTCGGAGCTTCCGTGATGGTCGTTCACCCAGGTCGGCTGTCGTCCGGGAAGGACGATCCGGAAGAGTACTGGCCCGATCTGATCGAGGCGCTGGCGAAGCTGGGCCGCCACGCAGCGAACTATAGCCTGGTCCTGGCTGTGGAGAACATGGAGCCCCGGCCGCGAGAGCTGGTCACCACACCCAAGGATGCCCAACGGCTTCTCGGTTCTGTCGGAAGCAAGTCCGTTCAGATGTGCTTGGATCTGGCACACGCTGGGCTGAAAGGTGCCAACACGGTGAGCGCCTTTATCCGCCTCTGCGGTCCCATGATCTGTCACATACACGTGAGCAACGTCACAGAAGGACGTGCTCACCTCCCGCTGAATCGGGGCGAGTCCCCAGTCACTCCGCGTGTGCTGCGGTTCTTGCGCCAGGAGTTCTCCGGGGTGGTCACAGTGGAGGGTGCAACTCCGCCTGGAACACGTACAGCAGAGATCGGACTGGCGGCGCTTGCAGAACTCCTTGATGGCACGAGGGGGTGAGAACGGGCCGAAACAGCAGCGCGGTGAGTACCAGCAACGTGCACGACAACAGGACACGACTACCTGAAGAGGAGGAGAAAATGACCAAGAGGCTTGCAATGCTGATGGTGGGCGGGCTCATGCTCCTGGTTGGATTCGGGCTGATGGCGAGAGACACCGTCCTCTTGTACACGTCAGTGCCAATCGAGATCGTCACCAGACTGCAGAAGGCTTTCGAGACTGCATATCCAGACATCAAGCTTGACATCTACCGGGCTGGCACCGGTGTGATTGCGGCCAAGATCGCAACCGAGCGGGAGGCTGGGAGAATCCTGGCCGACCTGGTGTGGGTGGCCGACTACACCTACCTCGAGGACCTCAAGAAGCAGGATCTGCTCTACAAGTACCTTCCGCCGGAAGCGGCGAGCGTGCCAGCAGCCCTGGTGGACCCTGACGGGTACTACGCAGGGGGGCGGGTGTTCACAATGGTGATCGCCTACAACACCAACCTCGTGACCGATCCCCCACAGCGATGGACGGATCTCCTTGACCCGAAGTGGAAGGGAGAGCTGGTCACGGGGAACCCGGAGTACTCGGGCTCGAATGTGGTGGCTGCCGCCGTACTCGGGATGGAGTACGGCCTCTCGTACTTCCACGGGCTGCGCGAGAACGGGATGGCGGTCGTGCGAGGCAACAGCGAGGCGGCAGCCGCGGTCATCGCGGGTGAGTACATGGTGGGGCTCACCCTTGACAACGTCGTACGCGAGCAGCAAGCACTCGGGCTCCCGATCGGAATGGTGTATCCGGAGGACGGTCCCATCTTCCTGCTGAGCCCCGTGGGGATTATGTCCACGAGTCAGAGCCTGGAAGCAGCGAAGACGTTTGCCGGCTATGTGCTATCTGTCGAGGGGCAACAGGCCTTGGTCGAGCTCGGGATGTACCTGCCGGTTCGGCTGGACGTTCCAGGACCCGTGGGGGCACCCACCCTCACGGATCTCATGGCTTCGGTAATGCCGTACACAGTCCGTGAGATCGAGACCAACAAGGACTTCTTCAGCCGTGAGTACCTGAGGATACTCGTCGAGTAGCACTGAGTTGGGGAGAGCGGGGCCCTAGTGGCCCCGCTCTCTTCTACATCAGGCGCGCTGGCCGAAATGGGAGGACGTGGCATGCAGAGACCAACACCTGGGAGCACCCTACGAACGGGCGGTTTCTGGGGACCCAATCTGACGGCGCGAGCATGTGGCGCGATAGCCATTGCGGTGCTGCTCCTCGCCGTCGCCCTTCCGCTGGTGGCGTTGTTCTACCGAAGCCTGATCCGCGATGGAGCGCTGTCTCTCGGCAACTACATCGACGTCTTCTCGGCAACGCGCAACTACCAACCCATCTGGGACACTCTGGTTCTTGGGTTCTGGAGCATGATTGTCGCGGCAGCGTTGGGTGTCCCCCTGGCGTGGCTGGTTGCCCGAACCGATCTCCCAGGACGCCGCTTCCTGGAAATCGTCTGCCTGCTCCCGTACATGCTGCCGCCGCTTATCGGCGCGATGGCGTGGACACAACTGCTCGCCCCAAGAGCGGGGTACATCAACCAACTGTGGATGTCGCTCATGGGGACACGAACACCTCTCTTCAACATCTACAGCTTCGGCGGGATGGTGATGGTCATGGGGTTCTACACCTTCCCGTTTGTCTTCCTCGCTGTTCGTGGAGCTCTGGAGCGGATGAACCCCTCTCTGGAGGAGGCAGCTCGTATCTGCGGGGCGCGATCTGCCCGTGTTGCCCGAGATATCACAGTCCCATTGGTTATCCCCAGCATCGCCGCAGGGATGATGTTGGCCTTCCTCTACACAGCCTCCAACTTCGGCGTCCCCGCTCTTCTCGGAATGCGCGCTCGCATCTACGTCCTGACAACGCGCATCTACGCCTATGTCCTCCAAGGCGACATGGCGGGCATCCAGCTGGCCACGTCCCTATCTGTGGTGCTCTTGGCTCTGGCGGGATTGCTCATCCTCGGCAACCGGTGGATCCTCCGGCGGCAGCACGGTGCGGCCATCATCTCCGGCAAGAGCGTCCGACCGACCCGTGTAGAGCTGGGCCGCTTCCGCTATCCCCTCGCCGCTGTAGTGCATCTGTTCATGGCGTTGACCACGATGTCCCCGATTGTGGCGCTCTTCATCACTTCGTTCCTCAAGGCTTGGGGGCTCCCGTTACAGGCGAGCAACCTTACCCTCCGCAACTACCAGTACATTCTATTCGAGTTTCCTCTGACTAGAACCGCTATCCTCAACAGCCTGATCCTGGCGGTCGCTTCCGCCACGGCAGCTGTCCTTCTGGGAGCGGCGCTCGCCTACATCGTGGTCAAGGCCAAAGTGCGAGGGAGACAAGCAGTCGATGCACTGGTCACTTTCCCCAACGCCATCCCAGGAACGGTTCTCGCTCTTGCCATGATCCTCGCTTGGTCGGGCCGCTACGGTGTGAACCTGTACAACACCTTTGGCATCCTGATCGTCGCGTACCTGGCCCACTATACGTTCTACGCGTATCGAAACATCGCCGCATCACTTGTTCAAGTGCATCCTTCTATGGAAGAGGCTGCCCGCATCTCCGGGGCCGGGCTGTTCCGAACGCTCCGGGATGTCGTGTTCCCGTTGATTCGCCCGGGTTTGACCGCGGGTTGGCTGCTGGTATTCGCTCCGACGTTGCGGGAGCTGACGATGTCCATCTTGCTCTACGGTCCCTACACGCCGACGATCGGCGTTGCGCTGTTCGACCTCCAGGATGCGGGCTATTTCCATATCGCCTCTGCGTTGGCAGCGGTGTTGGTCGTGGTCATCCTGGTGACGAACATGGTCATGAGGAAGATCGTAGGGGCGCGTACTACTGCTGCCTGAGGAGGGAGCCATGGCAAGCATATCGTTGCGTCACGTGTCCAAGTTGTTCGGCAGCGTTCGCGCAGTGAACGATGCGCTGTTGGACATCGCCGATGGCGAGATCATCTGTTTCCTCGGCCCTTCGGGCTGCGGCAAGACCACTACCTTGAGGATGATCGCCGGGTTCGATCGGCCGACCTCTGGTGAGATCCTGATCGGCGACAAGGTGGTCTCTTCGGCGAAAGACAACGTTCCCCCAGAGCGCCGCAACTTGGGCATGGTGTTCCAGAACTACGCTGTATGGCCTCACATGAACGTGTTCGCCAACGTTGCCTACCCTCTCAAGTTGCGCCGGGTCCCGAAGCGAGATCTACGTCAGAAAGTCCAGCATACCATCTCGTTGGTGGGCCTCGAAGGACTTGAGAAGCGCTACCCGGAACAGCTGTCGGGGGGAGAACAACAGCGTGTGGCGCTTGCCCGATCCCTCGTCATGGAGCCCGTTGCCCTGCTGCTGGACGAGCCCCTCTCCAACCTGGACGCCAAGCTCCGCGAGAAGATGCGGTTCGAGTTGATGGATCTGCACCGTCAGATCGGGGTAACCATGGTCTACGTGACGCACGATCAGGCTGAGGCTATGGTGCTATCTGACCGCGTGGTTGTCATGAATCGTGGACGCGTGGTGCAGGTTGACTCTCCCATGGCGATCTACGGAGAGCCTAGAGATCCATTCGTTGCAGACTTCATCGGGTTGGCGAACTTTGTCCCCGTCGTGCTTCAAGATGAGTCCGCCGGACAAGGCGTGGCCGAGTCAACCGGCCCAGCACGGACGCGCTATCGCTGTCGGGTCCGACCTCATGCAGGCCGGGCCCTCCCAGCCAAGGGAACACTCTTTGTGAGGCCAGAAGACGTGGCGATCCTTCCTCCGGAAAAGGGTGAGGTGAAAGGAACCATCACACGAGCGACATTCCTCGGCACGCGCCTCGACGTGCGTGTGGACGTAGACGAGGTCGAATGGCGCGCTGACGCTTCAACCGACAGCGACCTACACGAGGGGAGACAGGTTGGTCTCAGTATTCGGCGGGCGATCTTTTTCGATTCGTAAGGAGTGATCTATGGAGGCAAAGACATCACACAGACCTCGAGCCATAGCCCTGATCGACGGAGAGCACTACTTGCCAGTGGTCAGCTGGGCTCTGGGCTCACTCGCACAGGACTACACCATCGTAGGGGCCGTGTTCCTTGGAGGTACGGAGAAGGTCGGCTCCGAAAGTGACCTTCAGGCCCTCCCGGTACCCGTTGTTCATGAGAGAGACCTCCTCAGCTCCTTGCACAGAGCGCTGGAGGCCTTCTCCCCTGAGGTCGCGGTGGACCTGTCGGATGAGCCCGTGGTCGGCTACTACGAGCGATTCGCCATGGCGAGCCGCCTTCTTGCCATGGGCGTCAGGTACGTGGGCAAGGACTTCGCGTTCACTCCCCCAAAACTGCAGAGCACTTCGCTCCCCTCGCTCAGCGTCGTAGGAACCGGAAAGCGCACGGGCAAGACGGCCATCGCCGCACATGCCGCACGAGTGCTGAAAGATAGGTGGCGCGTGGGGATCGTAACCATGGGTCGAGGCGGCCCTGCAGAACCAGAGATCCTGCGTGGCCAGGATCTTCAGATGGACGTAGGCGAGCTTATCCAGTATGCGGACAAGGGCTTCCACGCTGCTTCAGGGTGCTTTGGACACGCCTACATGACGCGGGTTCTGGTCATCGGTTGCCGCCGATGTGGCGGCGGGATGGCTGGAGGAGAGCCGTTTCTCAGCAACGTGCTTGAAGGGGCGCGGATCGCGGAGCAAGCCGACCTCGACATCGCCATCTTCGATGGCAGTGGGGCGACCTCGCCGCCGGTCCGCGTGAACCGACAGGTTCTGATTGTCGGAGCTCACCAGCCACTTGAGTACGTGCGAGGCTTTTTCGGTCCCTACAGGATCCTGCGAAGCCACGCTGTCGTGATCACAGGATGCGAACAGCCGCTGGCCGATGAAGCCAAGGTGGACGCGATGGAGTCAGAGATCCGAGCGATCAACCCACGCATCCCGGTGTTCCGCACGGTATTCAGGCCGCGTCCCGAGAGGGTCGTCGAGGGAGCGCGCGTGTTCCTTGCTGTGACCGCACCTTCTGCGATTCTGCCCAATCTCGTCGGGTATCTGGAGGAACACCAGCGGTGTCGGGTCGTTGGAACATCAGCGCACCTGTCGAATAGGGAGAAACTACGCCGCGATCTAGCCCAGGCACCGGAGTTCGATATCCTGCTCACCGAGCTGAAAGCAGCAGGAGTGGACGTTGGAGCACGCACCGCGATGGATCAAGGCCGACAGGTTGTCTTCGTGGACAATGAACCCGTCGCCCCCAACATCGCTGATCTTGACCGGTGTTTGGTGAGACTTGGGGAAGAAGCCGTTCAGGAGAAGCGAGGGTTCCGTGCTTGAACCGTCGGCGGAGCTGATGGCCGAGGCCGTCGAGCGAAGGTTCCACGAGGGTGAAACGGAGTACTGGCTGCCCCCCTTGGTGCTCGTGGATCCCCGTGGACCTGTAGGGCGTATCAGATCAGGCGATGCAGTTATCTTCTGCTGCCGACGTGGCGAGCGCGAGATCCAATTGACCCAAGCGCTCACCAGCCGGAGCTTCCGGGAATTTCCACGGCGGATGCTCGATCCTCTCTTCTTCGTGCCGCTGACCCTCTACCACCCGGCTCTGCGCCACCTGCGGCCGGCCTTCGCGCCGCAGGATGTACCCAACACGCTGGGAGAGGTGATCAGCCGTCACGGGTTCGCCCAGCTCCGGGTAGGAGAGGAGGAGAAGTACGCGCACGTGACGTATTTCCTGAGCGGAGGCCGTGCAGAGCCCTTCCCGAAAGAGGTCGACCGCCGAGTTCCGTCGTTTCTGAAAGATCCGCTGCGGTCCCTTCCCATGTTGACGGAAGCACTGGCCACCGAGATCGCCTCGGGGAAGCCACAGTTTGCCGCTGTCAACGTCGCATCAGGGGACATTCTGGGCCACGCCGCCTCCCTGGAACCGAAGATCGAGTGTGCAGAGGCGGTTGACCGCACCCTTGCCCAGATCCTCGACACAGCGGAGCGAGCTGGCTATTGGACAGTCATAACAGCAGACCACGGCCTGCTTGAGGATGCGGGTACTTCAAGCGGCCCACCCAACAGCAGCCACACCACCAATCCTGTTCCGTTCCTGGTTGTTGGCCCAGACGGAGAGAGACCTCCGGTTGCCCAGGAAGGTGCACTGGCGGATGTGGCCCCCACCATCCTAGACTTGCTCCGAGTCGAGAAGCCGGCTGCCATGACAGGGCGGTCGCTCTTGCGCAGCGCGAATGGCAGGGCAGACCGTGTTCTGTTGGTGATCCTCGACGGCTGGGGGTTGCCCAGCGGCGCAAACGTGAACCCGATTGCCCTCGCCAAGACTCCGTTGTGGGACGAGCTCTCCTCAGGGCCACGGGGAGCGCTTGAAGCATCAGGGGAGGCGGTGGGGCTGCTCCCCGAACGAAAAGGGAACTCAGAAGCGGGGCACCTGAACATTGGCGCGGGGCGCGTTGTCGCTCAAGATGAGGTGCGCATCGAGGACGCCATGAGGAAGGGGGTCTTTACTGAAGCCCCCCCGTTCCTGCAGGCAGTCGATGAGACCCGTCGCCGGACTGGTGCGCTGCAGCTTATCGGCCTCCTATCCGAAAGCAGCTCACACGGCTCAGTGGAGTACGTCCTTCAACTGCTGAAGCTTGCGCATCGTGAGAACGTTCCGGCGTACGTTCACCTGATCACCGACGGGCG
Organism: Acetothermia bacterium UBA7521; assembly: GCA_002479455.1. Classification (GTDB taxonomy): domain Bacteria; phylum Bipolaricaulota; class Bipolaricaulia; order Bipolaricaulales; family Bipolaricaulaceae; genus Bipolaricaulis. Next base: position 45,459 of record DLNB01000010.1, on the reverse strand, counting down.
CAGCACGGTTCCCGGCACAGCACCGGAGCTTCTGCGACGCGTGGGGCAGGAAATGGCCCGCACGGGTTCGGGCCAGGTGGTGACGCTTATCGGTCGTGGATTCGCTCTCGACCGTGGCGGGGACTACGCGGGCAAGACGCAGGTCGCCTACAAGGCGTTGGTGGAGGGGGACGGCAGGCAGGTGCTGACCCGCCCTTAGGGACGGGTCAGCGGTTGAGATCGGCGGGGCACGTGGGTTCCCGCTCCCCGTACAACGATGAGGTCCGGGACTCGATCACCTGATCCCGTCCCACAAGACCAAACCTCACGGGTCTGCAATGCTGCGCGCCGATGATCCGATCCCGAAGCTGGCGTGGGGTAAGGCGTCATCTCCCACGCGTTGTCCTAGCATCGGCCGACTTCTCGTCCTGGTGGCTACGCTCAGCAGGATAGTGTTCTGAGCATCCCCCCTACTCCTGCCCCGCTAATGGGGCATGCGTGCTCATACAAGGGCAACCGGGTCGGTAAAAGCCGTACCAATCTTGAAAGCAGACCTCATGTGGGTGGGAGAAAGCGCTACGGTGTATGCTCTCGTACGCGCCAGGGTTCAGGTAACCCAGGGAGGGGGGGAAGTTGGCGGGTTTCGTGTTCGCGTGTCTTGCCGAGGATGCTCCTGCCGGACGGCGGGCGCTTCTCCTCGCCCGGAGCATCCGCGCATTCGCGGGGAGGTTCGCAGAGAGCCCGATCTGGATCATGGTTCCATGTGCGACGCCCCTGCCGAAGGGCGTCCAGAACGGGCTGAAGGCCACCGGGGCTGAGGTCGTTCCGTTCGACGCCAGCCCAGCTGTGGCCGCGTTCCTGTTCGGGGCGAAGGCCCTTGCTGCCGGCGCCGCCGAGCCCCGCGCCGCTGGAGGAGAAACGCTCGTGTGGATGGACGCAGGCGCCCTCGTCCTCCGGGAACCGAACGAGCTCGCCCTCCCGCCCGGGAAAGCGTTCGCTGCCCGCCCCGTGGATCTGGCGCTCATCGGCTCACGCCTGTCCGATCCGGTGACGCCGTTCTGGAACCTCATCTACCGCGCGTGCGCCGTCCCTGCAGATTGCTTGTTCCCGATGAAGTCGTCTGTGGATGAGATCGCGATCCGGCCCTACTTCAACGCCGGGCTCCTCGTGGTGGCTCCTGGTCGTGGGGTACTCGGCCAGTGGGCAACGACATTCCAACGCTTGTACCAAAACCCTCGACTGGTGGAGCTCTACCGTGCAGATGGCCGCTACGCGGTCTTCGCTCACCAGGCCGTGCTCGCGGGGGTGGTTCTCTCCGCGCTCGATCGAGAAGAGATCGGGGAACTCCCGCCCCTGGCGAACTACCCCCTCCACCTCCACGACCGGTATCCTCTCGCCCACCGGCCCCGGTCGCTCGCTGAGGTCACGGTGTGCCGCTACGAGGAGTTCTTCGAGAACCCGGCGTGGGAGGGCGCGATCCAGGTGGCCGGGCCCCTCCAGGGCTGGCTCAGACGCGAGCTGGGTCGGATCATCGGAACGCAGAGCTGAGGATCTGAAGGAGGTCTCAGTGGGCTACCGGTACGTGGTGCTCGGAGCAGGGCGGCAGGGCGTGGCGGCGGCGTACGACCTCGCCCGCCATGGCGCGGCGGAGCGGATCACGCTCCTCGACCGCGACCTCGCGATCGCACGCTCGGGGGCGGAGCGGCTGAACCGGCTCCTCGACCGGCGTGTGGCCGACGCGGCGGTGGGGGATGCCTCCCAGCCGCAGACGCTCGCCTCGCTCCTCGCGGAGGCCGATGGACTTCTCTCCGCCGCCTCGTACCGGTTCAACCTCGGCCTCGCCCGGCTCGCGGTCGAGACGAGGACGCACATGGTGGACCTCGGGGGCCACACAAGCATCGTCCGCGAGCAGCTCGCCCTCGACCGCGACGCCAAGAGGGCAGGGATCGCCCTCGTTCCCGACTGCGGGATGGGACCGGGGATGAACGTGACGCTGGCCCTGGCGGCGATGGACCTCCTCGACGAAGCTGAGGAAGTCCGAATCTACGACGGGGGCCTCCCGCAGGACCCGAAGCCGCCGTGGAACTACGCCCTGTTCTTCAGCGCCGAGGGGCTCGTCAACGAATACGAGGACGAGGCGTACTTCCTCCGCGGGGGAGAGGTCACGCCCATCCCCGCCCTCACCGACCTCGAAGAGCTGGAGATTCCCCCGCTGGGGAAGCTGGAGGCGTTCGTGACCTCGGGGGGGTTGTCCACCATGCCGTGGACGTTCGCCGGGAAACTGCGCGTCTTGGAGAACAAGACCCTCCGCTACCCCGGCCACGCCCACCTCCTCCAGAGTCTCCGCACCCTGGGGCTGTTCGGCCGGGAGCCGATCCCCGTGGGCAACGTCACCGTTGTGCCCCGGGATCTTCTGATCGCCCTCTTCGACCTCTCCCTCTCCGACCCGGAAGTTCGCGACGTGTGCGTGATGCACGTCCGCGCGCGGGGGACGGTGGACGGCTGCCCGGCCGAGGCCCAGGTGAACCTCGTGGACCGGCACGACCCCACGACCGGGTTCCAGGCGATGGAGAAACTCACCGGGTGGCACGCCGCGATCGTGCTGGCCCATGCCGTGCGCGGAGGAATCCCACCCGGGGCGACCCCGATCGAGCGTGCTCTCTCCGGAGACCGGTTCCTAGCCGCCGCCCCGGCGCGGGGCTGGAAAGTCGAACGGTCCGTCGGCCTGGTAGCGTAGCCCTCCCCATCCCGAGAAGACCTGGGTAGTCTCCTCCTGGACACCGTCCCCGTTGTGCCGTTCCTCTAGGCTGGGTACACTTGCCCTAATCTCGGGGATGGAGTCCCCCGTGAACCGCCCCCACGGGGCTGATGACTCCTGCCGCGATCCAGGGACGGCAGGAGTCCCGTGATCGCCCTGCCCTGCAGGGTCTTCTCTTGCCTCCCGATCGCACCCAAGGAGTCAGACATGGCACAACGTCATGGTGTGGTGGTGCGCGAAGGGCCTCTTCCTCTCTCGTCGCATTTCCGGGTGCGCTGCTCAGGCGTAGCCCTGGGGCTGGAATCGCGGGGGAGGGCGTGAACATGCTCGAGATCAACAGCCCTGTACTGGCAATGGGCGTGCTCCTGCTCGTAGGGTACGTCGGCGGACGCCTGGCGCGGCTGATCCGACTCCCCGCCGTCGCCGGCTACGTCTTGGCGGGCGTGCTGCTGGGCCCGTCCGTGTTGCGGGTCGTGCCGGCCTCGCTTCAGGGGAGCATGATGCCCCTGAAGGACTTCGGCGTGGGGATGGTGGCGATGGTCATCGGGGCCGAACTCGTGTGGCGGAAGATGAAGCGCCTCGGCCTAAGCATCTTCATCATCTCGATCTGCGAGGCCGCGGCGACGTTCGTCCTCGTGTACCTCGCGATGCGCTACCTCCTCGGGCAACCGCTCGTGGTCGCCGCTACCCTGGCCTCGCTCGCCACCGTGACCACGCCCGTCGCCACGTTCGCCGTCATCCGCGAGTACCGCGCCAAGGGGCCGTTCACGAGCACGCTCCTCGGGGCGATCGCCGCGGACGACATCTGGTGCATCACCGCCGTAGGGATGTCCGTCGGCCTTGTCCTGAGCATGGGGGTCGAGACGAACGCGCTTCAGGTCGCGTACCTCTTGCCCCCGCTCCTCGAGGTGGGGGGGTCGATCGGCATCGGCCTCGGAATCGGTCTCCTCTCTGTGTTGGCGCTGCGGTTCATTCGCGATGACCTGGAGATCCTGGCGTTCGTGGCGGCGATTGTGTTCCTCAACGCCGGGCTCAGCCGATACCTCGGGATGTCCGCCCTCCTCATGACGATGACGACCGGGGTGGTGATCTCGAACGTGCTCCACGAGGACATCCTGAAAGTGATCCATCGGATCGACGTGCCCGTGCTGATGGCGTTCTTCACCCTCGCCGGGGCGGGGCTCGACCTACGCGTGCTCGTCGCGCACTGGTACATCGCCGCGGTGTACATCGTGTTCCGCATCCTCGGGAAGACCAGCGGCTGTTATGTGGGCGCAGTGATCTCGAAGGCTGACCCGAAGGTGAGGCGGTACCTCGGACCGGCGATGCTCACCAAGGCCGGACTCAGTCTGGGACTCCTCATCTACATGCAGGAACGGCTCGCCGGGCTGGGGGTCGCGGCCCTGCTCGGATCGGTGGAGCTGGCGGCGATCACGTTCTTCGAGATCACCGGTCCGATCGCCGTGAGGTGGGCCCTGTTCCGGGTGGGCGAGGCGCGACACCCTGGAGAGGTGCTCGTCGAAGAGACGATCGTTCCACCCGAGCGTATCCCCGAGACCGTAGGTGGTCTGGTCCCGGTCCCCGCTACCGTGGCGCTGGACGACGACCATCGGGAGGAGACTTCCGTGCCATGACGGGCACGATCGGGCGCACGCCCGTGCGATCCCCGACTGGACTGGGTCGTCGCCAGCGAGCGAGGAGGCGAGAGAACACCCATGCCCGCTGGTAATCCCAGCTCTTTGGATCGGGAAGCACCACTAAGAGACGTTCTGACCAAGGCCAAGAGACGCCGGGCCCAAGACGAGGCGGAGGTTCTGAGGAAGCTCGCCCAGCCCGGGTGTGTCTCCTGTCGCGAAGAGGAGGAAGCGGAGGAGCGGTTCTTCATGTGGTACCTCGCGGAGAGTTACCTCTTCCCGGAGAGCTTGAACCACATGATCCGCGCCCGCGGCTTCTGTCGCGTTCACACGCAGACGTTCATCGGAGACGGGATCCCGTCGACCATCGCCTACGTGTACCGCTTTCTCACGGCATCGGCGCTGGAGACGGTTGAGGAAGCGAAGCGTCATGTCGCGAGGAGGGGAGAAGCGAGGAACGTAGCGAGGCTCCTTCTACCGACCGCGACCTGCCTCGCCTGCGCTCGGCGGGAGGCACACGTGGCCTACGTGCAGCAGCGCCTGGCCAACATTCTGGCCGATCCCAGGTCGCGCCCGACCCTGCCACCGAGTCCCGCGGTGTGCCTTCCCCACCTCCGCACCCTCGCCCTGCACCTGGACCGGAACGGGCTCCATCTCCTCGTCGCGGGACTGCGGGAACGGCTGGCAGGCGATACCCCCCGCGCCGCCCTGAGTTGGGTGTGGGGCGCTCCACCGCCGCCCCCCTTGAGCGCGCCGGAGGGCGATGCGATCGACGCGGGGGATTCCACCACGCTGGGTGCATTGCGAAACGCCCTCGCCGCGCCAGGTTGCCCCGTGTGTCGGGCCGAAACCCACGCTGTCCTCCAGTACACGCGCTGGCTCGCACGGGAGATCAGCGTCGCACCGATCCAGAGTTGGACCAGCGCCCTCTGTCTGTGTCCGGAACACGGATGGCGTTTCGCACGAAGCGCTGCGGAGGACGCCCTGAAGCGGCTGGTAACGGAGATCCAACGCTCATGGGCGGGCCGGCTTGCCGAGCTCACCCGCTCGCTCGCCGCGGTCCCCGCCGGCGGGCGAGGATCGCGCTGGCGACTCGTGCGTTTGAGGGTGGGTTCACGAACTACCGCGCGGAGCGAAGCGTTCTGCGCCGCCCTCTCCGAGGCGCTGCGCTCCGGGCGGCGGGCTGCTCAGATCCAGGCACGCCGCACGTTCCGCCTCGAGCCGTGCCCTCTCTGTCAGGCCGTAGGGACAGCGCGGGAGCGAACGATCGCCCTTATCGCCGCTTCCCTCGGCGATCCTACAATACGGAGGGCCTACGAGATCGGGGACGGCCTCTGTCTACGCCACCTCCCCGCCGCCGTGGCCCGTGCCAGACGGGATGAACTCCTCATCCTGATCCGCCCCGTACGGGCCCGGTTGGGAGTCTTAGAGTGGGAACTAGAGGAGTTCCTTCGCAAACAGAGCTGGACCGTGCGCTACGAGGCGATGGGACCGGAGCGCGGGGCGTGGCAGAAGGCCGCGCAATCCCTCTCCGGGATAGATCCTGCAGCATGATCTTCACGACCTCCCGCAACGAGATCCGACAGAGCATCGTCCGTAGCGAGCTCCGGATGAACCTCCTCCGGATCTGCTCCCGACAGCCGCGCACGATCCATGACCTCATCCACGCTCCCACTTACCCCGGCATCGTGACGAACCTGTTCACGATCCAGTCGGAGATTGGGGTAACGATCGAGCTGGGCGAATGCAAGAACCGAGAACTCCTCGTCCGGGTCGGCCACGTTCCGCACCCGACCGTTCCCCACGGTCATACGGAGCTCCTCCGCACTTCCCTCCTCGCGTTCCTCCTCACCCCGGAACTGGCCTACGCGGAGCCCGAGGCGTATGCCCTTTATCTCGATGCCTGGTTCGCCTCCCTTACCGCCAGAGAGGATCTGGATCCGAAGGAGGGAGGAGCGCACGCCCTGCTCCTCGCGTTTCCCGAACTCGCCCACCGCCTGTGGTACGTGAGCGAACCGAGTGCAGAGCGCTGTGCCGAGCTCCCGTTCGATCTCACCGAGAGCGAGTGGATCCGCGTGTTCGGCCTCTACCACCTGGCCGACCTCCCCACCCGATCGGTTCCCCTCGCGCTCCGGGAGTGGCTTGCCGCGGTGCGACGTCCTCCGTTGGCCCAAGGTTGGACGCGCCTCCGGGAGCACGGCTGGAGCCATGTGAAGGACTGGAAGGCACGTTGCTTCCTTCATGCCTTGCACTTCCTGCGACGACGCCCTATCAACGGGAAACCTGTGCCCTACACGATCTCCCGCCTCGCTGGACCCGAGCTTGTCGAGAACCGCCTCCAACCCTTCCGGCTGCTCTAGGAACCGCGTGCGGATGCTCAGATCCGTCCCGGCGACAGGAGGGAGGACATCTCCCACAGCTTCGCCGTCCCGTCGCGCGACCCCGAGGCAAGAAGCGCCCCATCGGGGTTGAAGGCGACGTCGGATACCCAATCGGTGTGACCCTCACACACCGCAAGCGGGATACGCTCGCGGACGTCCCACAGTCGAACGGTGCCATCTCGCGATCCAGAGGCGAGGGTTCTCCCGTCAGAGCTGAACGCCATGCACGCGACCCGACCCTCGTGTCCAACGTACCGGGCGATGGGCTCTCCCGTAGCCGCACGCAGGAGGCAGATCGACCCATCCGAATCCTCCACGGCTGTCCATGCCCCACCGGGAGCGGTTGCCGACACCCGAGCCCCCCAGGAGGATGAACCTCGGCAAACCGTAGGCGTGATCGAGGTTTGGATGAGCGATCCCGTGCGAACCTCCCATCGGAGCTCTGTCCCCTCGCGAGTTCGCGCAGTGAGGGTCTCTCCATCCGGGCTGAAGCGTACCATATCCACCCAGTTCGCCCGCGGGAGGACAGAGCGGATCATCTTTTCCGACCGCCATTCCCACAGCCGGAGCGTCTGGTCCTCGGAGCCGCTGGCGAGGAGCTCCCCGTCGGGGTTGAACGCCACCGCGTTCACCCAACCCGCGTGGCCCTCCAGCGTGCCCAGCGGCTCGCCTCCCGGTACAGACCACAACCGAACCGTGTGATCCGTGGACCCCGAGGCGAGAACGTCCCCGTGCGGGTTGAACGCGATGCCCAGCACCGGGGAAGTGTGTCCGCGCAGGTCCAGAACGACATCTCCCGAATGCAGATCCCACAGACGCACCGTCCCATCCACCGAGCAGGAAGCGAGGCGATCTCCCCGGGGACTGAAGGCGACCGCGAGAACGTGATCCACGTGCCCATCCAAGGTGTGGACGAGCTCCCCGTCGGGGAGGGCCCACACGCGAACCTTCTGGTCCCACGATCCAGAAGCCAGAGTGTCCCCGCGGGGACTGAAAGCGACGCACGCGACCGACCAGCGATGGGCCTCGATCTCCCGACGAGGGTACCCTGTGGAAGCATCCCACAGCTTGATCCGGCCTGGCGAGCCGGCGCCGCCCGAAGCGAGGAACAACCCGTCGGGCGAGAAGGCCACCGACCAGACAGATCCCGTGGCACCCTTGCTCTTCCACTGCGTCGCTCCGCTCGTCACCTCCCACAGCCGAACGCTCCCATCCGCGGACCCCGAGGCAATCCTTTGTCCGTCAGGATGGAACGCGATCGAGGTCACGGCATCCGTGTGGCCCTCCAGCGTACGAAGAACCTGCCACATCCCGGTCTCGATGAGCTGAACGCTGCTCCCTCCCCGTCCAGCCGCCGCCAGGAGCCGCCCGTCGGAGGAGAAGGCCAGGGCGAGCACTTGCCCCAAGCCGAAGGTTCGCACGGGAAGCCCGCCCTCTCTCGATCGCGCCGATGGGAGCACCGGCGTGATCACTACGCAGGCTCGATCTTCGACAGCATCGTCCCTACCTCCATACAAGGGCAGTGTAGCCTCCCCCGCTCCACCCTCAACAACGGGAAGGTTCCTGTTGGCTCTCGCTGGCATCAGCGCGCTCCAGTGGAGAGAATGACGAAGAGATGGACCACCTGCCCTCGCTCGACGCGCACGCGCACTTCGATCCCCACCGTACGCCGGATGAACTGCGGGACGCAGGCGCGGTGCTGGCGATGACCTTGTCGCTCGACGAGGCCGCTGGACGGGCCCGCGGAGAACGTGCTCCGCTCATCGCGTGGGGCGTGGGTTGCCACCCACGGAAGGTCGAAGCCCAGGTCAAGTTCGATCCGAACCGGTTCGGTGCGCTCGCCGAACGGCTGCCGATCATCGGCGAGGTGGGGCTCGACACCCGCTGGTCGCGCGTCCCGCTCGATGTGCAGCTGAGGACGTTTCGGACAGCTCTTCAGGTGGCAGCCAAGCTATCGAGACCCGTGAGCATTCACAGCTACTCCGCGACGCGGCTTGTACTCGATGAACTACGCCGCACTCCCGTCCCCGTAACGATCCTTCATTGGTGGACAGGCAATGCCACGGAGACACGGGAGGCGGTGGCGTTGGGCTGCTACTTCTCCGTCCACTCGGCGGTGGCGAGGCGTTCCATCTTCCGCACCGCCGTCCCCCCCGAGCGGATCCTCGTGGAGAGCGATCACGGATGGGCCGACCCACCGGCGGCGATCCCATGTCGGGTGGAGTGGGTCGAGCACCTCCTCTCCGTCCAGCTGGGGAGACCCCATCGCGAGGTGCGCGAACTCGTGTGGCGGAACCTCGGGGCCCTCGTCCGGGAAACGGGGATCGCCCCGCTCCTGCCACCTCGATTGGCCGAATCCGCCATCACGCCACCTGCCATCCCGCCCGACGCCCCTAGCCTGTTCTAGGTTCTTCGCGCTCCGTGCCCTACTCAGCAGCGCGGGCTGAGCGCAGGTATTCCGTTCCGTATCGCGGACCGCGGGTAGAATGGAGACTCCATTGGAGGGATGATGCAGCGAAGCGGTTTTTGTTACGTGAACGGGACGCCCGTGCTCGAAACACGGAACCTCATCAAGGATTACCCCTTGGGCAGGGAGAACGTGCGGGCGTTGGACGGGGTGGACTTCACCGCCGTCCAGGGCGACTTCGCCGTGATCAACGGCCCGTCGGGGAGCGGGAAGACGACGCTCCTCAACATGCTCGCTTTGATCGACCGGCCGAGCGAGGGAGAGGTCCTATTCGAGGAAAAGCCCACCAGCCGCCTCACGGAAGGGGAGCTCGCCCTCCTCCGTCGGGAGAAGATCGGCCTCGTGTTCCAGACGTTCAACCTCATCCCTGTCCTCAGCGTGGCGGAGAATGTGGAATACCCCCTTCTCCTCACGAGGGCGCCGCGCGGCGCGCGGCGCGAACGGGTGGCGGCGCGGCTCGACGAGGTCGGGCTGTCCGGGTTCGGGAAGCGTCGTCCAGACGAGCTCTCCGGTGGCCAACGGCAGCGCGTGGCCGTGGCCCGGGCGCTCGTCACCCAACCGCGGCTCGTCCTCGCCGACGAGCCAACGGCAAACCTCGACTCCACCACCGGGAAGCAGATCATGGAGCTCCTCCAGGGGCTGAACACGGACCATTGCGTCACGTTCCTCGTCGTGACCCACGACCCGTCGGTCGTCGACTACGCGCAACGGGTGCTCACGATCCGCGACGGCCGGATCCAGGGGGAGGAGAAGCGTGGCGCGCCTCGCCCTGCGTAACCTGTCCCGCAATCGACGTCGGACGCTCCTCTCGGCGGGAATCATCGCGCTGGGGTGCGCCTTGTCGCTCGTCGTCTTGGGGTTCGTGGAACGGTCGCGGTCGCTCATCCAGGAGTCCACCGTTCAGCAGTTCGGGAACATCCAGGTCGCGGATCCGGCCCTCCTCGACGGCAGGGCAGAGGGCTTCGAGTACCTCATCCCTCCCGCTGAGCAAGCCCAAGTAGCGGCCCTCGTCCGCACCGAGCGGGGTGTGCTGGGAACCACGGCCCAGCTCGCACTGTCCGGCCTCCTCGCCGTGCGACGGACGACGGCGGTGGTGCGGGCGGTGGGAGTTGTCCCGGAAAACGACGTCCTGGACTACAACGACCTCGTGATCGAGGGTCGCGGGCTTGGGCCCGCCGACGTGGGGGCGGTCCTCGTCGGCCAGACCCTCGCCGACGAGCTCGGGCTCCGACCGGGGGACTTCGTGAACCTCACCGCGACCACGGTGGCCGGCGCGTTCAACGTGAGCCCGCTCGAGGTCGTCGGGCTGTTCAGGTTCTCCTCCGTGGAGGTGGAACGGGCCCAGGTGTTCGTCCCCCTCTCGTTCGCCCAGCTCCTCCTCGCCACGGATGGGGTGGACCGGATCGTGGTCCGTCTCGACCGCCTCGGACGGACGTGGACCGCGGCGCGCGCGATCGGCGTGAAGCTTGACGCGGCGGGCATTCCGCTCGAGGTACGGACGTGGGACGTCCTCTCTCCGTTCTACCAAAGCCTGTCCGGGTTCTTCGACATCCTGTTCGGGTTCCTCGTCGCCGCGGTGTTCATCCTCGTGTTCTTCATCGTCCTCCAGATCCTCACCCTGTCGTTCCTGGAGCGGACGCGAGAGGTGGGCACGATCCGCGCTCTCGGCACGCGGCAGGGCGAGGTGTTCCGCCTGTTCGTCGAGGAGAGCCTGTGGCTGGGGCTCGTCGGCGGAGGGATAGGCGTGCTCGCTGGGGCCGCGATCTCTTTCCTCTTCAACGCCGCCTCTATCCCGTGGCAGCCCCCGGGGACGGTCCAGGCCGTCGCCCTCGGCGTGGACTTCACGGGAGCGGTCGTCCTCATCCCGTTCGCGGTAAGCGTCGTCTCCACGCTCGCATCGGCGTTCCTGCCTGCGTACCAGGCGACGCGGGTCTCGGTGGTGGACGCGCTCCGCGCGGTCTGAGGGGAGACGATGACAATCAAGGTCGCCGCACGGAACGTGTTCCGCAACCGCCGCCGGACCGTGATCAGTCTCCTCGTGATCGCGATCGGCCTCACCATCCTCTCGTTCGTTCTCGGGTTCGTGGGGGAGGCGATCACCGCTGCCCAGCGCTCGCTGGCGATGGAGCTGGGGGCCTTCCAGATCGGGGATCCCCGCGTGCTCGACGGCAAGGCATCGGGTCTGGAGGCCTTGATCTCCCCGGAGATCGCGGAGCGGGCGCTCGCCCTCGTCGGCGACCTTCCCGGCGTGGCGGGGGTGACGACGCAGGTCCGGTTCGCCGGTCTGATCGGCGACGAAACGGGAAGCACGCTCCTGCTGGCCCGGGGAATCGTGCCCGAGGACTGCATGACCGACTACGCGTGCCTGATCGTGGCCGGCCGAGGGCTGGAGGGCTCTGACGCGCGAGAGATCGTCCTCGGCGAGCGGCTCGCGCAGCGGCTCGGGGTCGGCCCCGGCGACCGCGTCAACGTCGCCACGGGGACCGTGTCAGGAACCCTCAACGCGGCCACAGTGACCGTGGTCGGCATCGTTCAGTACGGGGAGGCCCAGGTTGAGGAACGGCTGGGCTTCGTCTCCCTCGGGTTCGCCCAGCGACTCTTGCGCACGAGCGGCGTCGAGCGGATCCTGGTGTGGCTGGATGATCTCGACCAGTCCACGGCCTACGCCGAACGCCTCGCCCGGGAGTTCGCGGCGGAGCAGTTCCCCCTTGCCGTGCGGACGTGGGACGAGCTGACCCCGTTCTTCGCCTCGCTCCAGACGTTCTGGAGCGCGTTCTCGGGGTTCGCAACTCTCGCTGTGTTCGTCCTTGTGTTCTTCAGCGTGCTCGAGGTGCTCACGATCTCGTTTCTCGAACGGACGCGGGAGGTGGGCACGGTCCGCGCCCTCGGCGCCTCGCGGCGGCGGGTGTTCACGGGGTTTGTGACCGAAGGGCTCGTGGTGGGGGTTGTGGGAGGGCTGTGTGGGGTCGTCGCAGGGGCAGCCGTTGCCCTTCTGTTCAACTCCCTCGGGCTGACGTTCGTTCCGCCGGGCGGCAACATGCCCCAGCCGATCCGCGTCGCGATCAGCACGTCGACCCTGACCGCCCCGTTCCTCGTCGCGCTGGGGGCGACGTTTTTCAGCAGCCTCTACCCGGCGGGGAAAAACGCGCGCCTCACGGTTGTTGAAGCATTGCGCAGTCTGTAAAGGAGGTTTTGCATGCGGGTGTTCGTGGTAGGGCTCGTACTGACAGGTCTGGCAGGGGCTCTCGCGGCCCACGGGCAGGACGGGGACCTCCTCGCCGCCCTGGATCGGGCACGGTTCCTCGACGCTCCGGCGAGTCAGCTCACGGCCATTGTCCGCTCGGAGTCGGACGGCGAGGTTGAGGAGGCCGAGCTCCGCCTCGCGTTCAAGGAGATCGGAGGCGAGAGCTACGTGCGGATCGACTTCCTCCGCCCGGCAGATCAGGCGGGACAGGTGTTCCTCGTCACGCCCGACGCGACGTTCTTCTGGCAGCCGGAGCTGTTCGCTCCAATCCGCACGAGCGGGGCCCAAGCCGCGTTCGGCGATGCCGCGGTGGGTCAGTTGAGCGGGATCCGGTTCGCGGATGACTACCGCATCGCTTCCCAGCAGCCCGCGCAAGGCAGCGACCTGATTGAGATCGAACTCCGTGCCATCTCACCCAGCGTTCCCTTCCAGACGGTGATCGTCCTTGTGGATCCCTCTTCAGGCCGACCGCGGGAGCTGCGGCTCCTCGCCCTCACCGGCGTGCTCCTGTATCGGATCTTCCTCATGGAATACGATGAGATGAACGGCGACATCTACGTTCGAAATCAGATCGTGGAGAACGCCCTCGTCGCGGGTAGCCAAACGACCCTCTCCATTGTGGCCGTGAGTTTCGAGGCGTTGCCCGACGAGGCGTTCGCCCCCGCCCAGCTGGGGGAGGAGTAGCCACTCCCCCCCTACGGTGCGCGGCAGCCCTTGATGATGTACCCGCCTGACTTTTCGTCCCGTTCGAGGTCGAGGATCTTCCGCGTCCCCGCCTCCTCGAGGAGCTGCCCGAACGAGCTGAATCCGTGGTAGGACTCGCTGAACCCGGGGTTCCGTCGCTTGATCGTCTGCTTGATCATCGACCCCCAGATACTCTCTCCCTCGCCCCTTTCCTTGAGAAGAGCCTTGTAGGTCTCGACGACGAGGTTCCACGCCTCCTGCTTCTTGACGTCGACCGGTGGAGGAGCAGGTTTCTCGTCCTGCTTCTTCGCCCGCTTCCGCGTTGCAGTCTTCGGCTGCGGCTTGGCGGGAGTTGGAGCGGGAGCCGGTCGGGCTGCCCGAACGAGGTCGTCGTAGAAGATGAACTCGTCGCAGTTGGCGATGAGCAAGTCCGAGGTGGACTTCTTGACCCCGACGCCGATCACGATCCGGTCGTTCTCGCGGAGCTTGCTCACCAGCGGGGAGAAGTCGGAATCGCCGCTGATGATCACGAACGTGTCCACGTGCTGTTTCGTGTAGCAGAGGTCGAGCGCATCCACCACCATGCGGATGTCGGCCGAGTTCTTCCCGGACTGGCTTACGTGGGGGATCTCGATGAGCTCGAACGACGCCTCGTGCATCGGCGCCTTGAACTCCTTGTAGCGCGCCCAGTCGCAGTAGGCCTTCTTCACCACGATGCTGCCCTTGAGCAGCAGCCGTTCCAGAACCTTTCCGATGTTGAACGCGGGGTAACTCGCTTCCCGCACCCCAAGCGCGATGTTCTCGAAATCGCAGAACAACGCCATGTTGACGGTTTCCGTCGTCTGTGCCGTCTTCATAGATCCTTACCAACCACCTGTGCGGCGCCTAGCGCGCGCCGCACAATCGGATTGTACCTCGTGACACGGGGTCAGCTACCACCCGACGGAGCTCGGCGGCGGCCGGTCCCCGACAGAAGATCGGAGAACCGAAACGCCGCCTTGTACTGATCTGCCAGCGCATCGGCCAGCTCGTCGGGCAACCCCTGACGGCGCAGCCGGCGGCGGAACCGGGCCACAGCACGGCGCCGGACCCAGACGTACCCGATGGCGAACCCGATCAAGGCGGCGAGGAGGCCGCACACGGCCCCCGCCGCCCTGATCCAGCCCCACACGAGCTTCAGTCGCCCTCCTTCTCGTGGACGTGGATCTTCTCCCCAACGTTGATGCCCTTGAACACCTCGCGGAGGTTGATCATGTAGCCGCGGGCCATCTCCAGCGCTTCCTTCTCGGGGATGCCTGCCCCCACGAGCTTCCTGTAGAACGTGCCCACGGCGTCGGCCATGTTCTCCGCGGCCTCCTTCGAGTAGAGCACGTCCCGCATCCCCTTGAGGAGCCCGGGGATCTTCTCCGAAACGACGCCCAGAACTTCCTTCAGCTCATGCACATCTGTCTTGCCTTCTGTCTTCTCGTCGCTCATCGTCTTCCTCCTTCTAGATACGCAGTATCGGCACTTCCCGCCCGAGGACGGACAGCCTCCCCGTGATCGGGACCCCGCTCCGCACAGCTCCCACGTCCACCGAGAACCCAGCCAGGTCATCCCCCAGGTCTACCCGCAACAGGGGCGCTCCGACGGTGTTCGCGACCACGGACAGCCACGTTCCCTCCGGCAGTCCGGGGACTGCGGCGAACGCCCTCCGCAACTCGTGCCCGAGGCGCATCGTCTCGACCAGATCCTTCTGGCAGCTCTCGCACCCCACCACGTGGGCGATGAGGGCCGCACCCTCGAACTCAGGGAGCGACCGGGCCGCGTAGAACGGAACAAGCTCTCGCGCCTGGTCGCAGGTCATGGCTTCAGCTCCTCCGCAAGCCTCTTCTTGGCATGGAACATCCTCGACTTCACCGTTCCCTCAGGTACGCCCTGCACTCGAGCAATCTGATCGTAGGTGAGGCCCTCGTAGAACGCGAGGAACACAACCTCGCGCTGCTCAGGGGGCAGTTCAGCGACGGCCCGCCGAACGCGGGCCTCACGCTCAACCACCAGAGACGGATCGGGTTCCTCTTCTCGTTCCGCCGGAACCCGCGCTCCCTTGGCCTCGCTCCGATGGGCTCGGTGCGCCTGATGGCGGGCAATCCCGAACAACCATGTTGAAACCTGCGACCGTCTCTCGAACCCAGCTGCTCCCTTCCACACAGCGATCATCGTCTCCTGGACCACCTCTTCCGCCAGGTGCCGGTTCCGGAGGAGGGTGAGCGCGTAGCGAAACACGCGGTCGGCGAACCGCTCGTACAGCTCACGGAGCGCTCCACCATCACCGCTCGCCACCCTCTCCACCAGCTTTGCATCGCCCACCGCCGCGCAACCTCCCGTTCACCGAACTCCCGTACCGTGCACTGTACCCAACTCCAGACTCCGCTCACTTCGGGGCTCTCGCGCACACCTCCTTCAACCGGTCCGCTTGTGTGTGCCTGAAGACAGGCGAAAGGTTCAACGCCCGGGCCGACATGACGAGGAGGAAAGGACTATGATGGCCGTGCTTGACGACCTGAGGAGGCGATGGGTATGGACAGAAACAAGCAGATTGGCTTTCTGATCGTCCTCGCAAGCGTCTTCGCGATGACGCTGTTCGGTGTCGGCCAGGTGGTGCAGTTGACCCGATGGAACCTTCCCACGGCGAACGCCCTCCCGTACGGGATCGCGATCGCTGCGGACGGGAAGGTGTACTTCACCGAGTTCAATTTGGACAGGGTCGCCCAGCTCGACCCAGTCGCCAACGAGATCCGCGAGCGCGATGTGGGGCAGGGGCCGTTCGGCCTCGTGATGGGCGACACGGGTTCGGTGTACTTCACCTTGAGTCAAGGCAACGCCCTCGAGCTCCTCGTGTTCATCGGAGGCGGGGCGACATGGGCTCTGCCCACCCCCGGCGCGTGGCCCGAGGTCCTCGTGTCGGCCCCCACGGGCCCGGGCAAGGTCAACCTGTGGCTCAACGAGCGGAACGCGAGCAAGGTCGCCCGGTTCGCCCCCGCCCAGGTATTCGTGACCCTGCCCCTTATCCTCTCCCCTGCCCAAGCTGTGACCCCCGTGGTCAGCGAGATCACCCCTGTGGTGACACCTGTGACCCCGCTCAACTACCCCGGAAACCCGATGTTGCCGCCTCCGATCGCCCTCCTTGTCCCCTCGACGAGCGGGCCGTTCACCGAGTGGCAATCCATGATCACAGACGCGTACGTGGAACGGGTGGCGGTGGCCCCCGACGGGCGGGTATGGTTCACTCAAGGAGCGGCGCCGATCTCCGTTCTTGACCCCGACTCAAACACGGTCCTCCTGTACGGGGTTCCTACGGGCACCGCGGCATTCGGGGTTACCGTCGCCGGAGACGGACGAGTGTGGTTCACGGACACGGATCGGCCGGCGATCGGCGTCCTGGACCCGACCACGGCTGATGTTCGCCTGTGGCCGATCCCCGGTGCCCGCCAGCCGTTCGACCTCGCGCTCGACGACGTGGGCAACGTGTGGTTCACGGACAGGGAAGGCGATGCGGTAGGCTACCTCTCCCCAGCGCGAAACGAGATCGCCCTCTACCGAATGCCCGCTGGATCGCACCCCGTGTTCCTGTCCCTCGACGACGCGGGAAGCGTGTGGTTCACCGCCGAGCGGGGGAACTTCGTGGGCAAGCTCGCCATCGTCCCCGTGCTCGGGGAACCGCCGACGCTCCCCAGCGACGCGTTCCGGTTCCTCGGGTACGGGCTGAGCCAGCTCGGGAGCCGGGCGTCGGGCAGTGTGACCTACCTCTACGACGGGAGCGCAGGTCTGCCCGTGTGGATCTCGGTGGAGATCCTCCGCAATGGAGTTGTTCTCCCCGGGTTCGTGTCGCCGCCCGTGCGAATCGACGTCGCAGGCACGGGTACAGCCGCGATTACCGTCGAGTACCGGGGGGCCGCTGCCGCGACCTCGGATGAGGTACGGTTCCTCGTGAGCCACACCCCCGGAGGCTTGGCCCTTGCCGAGAAGCGGGTGGACTTCGCGACGACCTGGACCCCGTAGATCTTCGTAGGGAGCAGAAGACCGACCCGCGCCGCCGCGCCCGGGTCGGTCGCTTGTTCAGCACCTGCTACGCGGTTCAGCGTGCTTAGCGGCGTCCGACGCTGACCACATACCGACTGAGGACGGGGAACAGGCCGAGCCCCACGACAAGCAGCCCCGCCGTGATGAGAGCGAACCTCGCGAGAGACAGATCCGCTACGCCAGTCACGAACCTCATTCCCTCCGCCATGTACGTAAGGGGGAGCGCCCGGCTGAGGTTTCGCAGAAACACAGGCAGAAACTCGACCGGAAAGTACACGCCGGCGAGGAAGAGCATGATCTGGGCGACAATGCTCGCCACGGTGCTCGCGCTGCTCGGGCGCCGCACGAGGAGAGCGATCAGCGTGCCGAGGCCCATCGAACCCAAAGTGGCTGCGATGACGAACAGGGCGTACAGTGCCCAGTTGACGTCGAACTGAACCCGAAACAGGATCACGGCAAGGCCCAGTGTGACCGATGTGGAGAGAAACCCGGCCACGAGCCTCACGCCGGCGATGGCGGCGAGCAGGGCGGTGGGGGACATCGGGGTCACGAGGAGGCGATCGAGAAGCCTCCGCTCCTTCATCTGGGTGATCCGTCCCGACACGGCGAGGAGCCCGGACATGAGAACCGAGAACGCCATGATCCCCGGCACGACCATGCTGAACCAGCCACTGCCCAATGTTCGCCCGACGTTCACCCGTTCCACCCGGACCACAGGGGCCAACCCCTGCCGGCGCAGGTCCATCTCCGCCGTGATCCCCTGCGCCACCTCGGTCAACGCGTATACCTCCTGAACCCGGGTCGGATCCTGGAGGAAAAGGAGAACTTCCCCGTCCCACACCAACCCCAGGCCAAGCACTCGCTTCGCGATGTCGGCCTCGAGTGGGGCGCGGTCCTCGTACCGGCGCACCATCACCGTGTTCTGGGAGGCGAGAACCTCATCGAGCACTGCATCACGTTCCCCGACCAGAAGGAGGCCCAACGTAACCTTCTCCGGGCCTTCGACCCCTCCCCACACGAACCCAAAGATGAGGATGAACACAACCGGGAAGAACAGGGTGAAGAACAGCGCGAGCTTGTCTCTCAGGAAAACGACGGTCTGCGTCCTAAGAAGCTCCCCGAACGCCTTCATCGGGCCACGTCCCACCGCAGGCGCCGCGCGGCCACAGCGGCGGACAAACCTGTCCAGCCAAGGGGTACGAGAAACGTCAGGGGGAGAGGAAGGGTGACCTGCCCCGTTCCGAGGGAGAAGCGGAGCCCCTCTGCGAGGTAGCTCAACGGATTGAGGTAGAGGATGACCCGCAGAAAGAGCGGCAAGTCCGCCACAGGGAAGAACAGACCGCTCAAGAACATGATCGGCATGTTGACGAGGTTGGCGATGGCCATCCCCGATTGGGCCGTCTTGGCGAGCGAGGCGATGAGGAACCCGAACGCGAGGAACGTGATCGCAGCCAGAACAAGGTAGAGAACAGCCAGAGGCTGGGCAAACGTGACCGTGGCCCCGAACCCCACCTGTCCGACGAGGACGAGGAGGGTGAACTGGAGGACGCACATCGCGAGATACCCCAACGCAAAGCCAGCCAGGTACTGCGGAACGCGGAGCGGCGTAACCCAGTACCGGCGAAGGATCTTCAGGTCACGTGAGAAGAGGACCGCCCCCGACACGCTGAACAGCCCGCCCACGAAGAACGCCATGAGGACGATCCCGGGAAGGAGGAAGTCCACGTACGCCACCGGAGCGCCGGCCTCCCCGACCCATTCCGTGCGGACCCCCGTCGCGGCGTCTGGCTGGTAGAGACCACCCAGGGTGAGGAGTTCCCGGTTCAAGCGCGCCAGCACCCGCTCCACGACATCCACCACCATACTCGAGGCGGCGTTCGTATCGTTGAAGTACACCTGAAGTGCGGCTGGGGAGCCGGATCCCGTCATCGCCGCCATCGCGGCGTCGCTGAACCCAGGCGGGATGACGATCAGCGCTGCGAGACCCCCGAGCCGAACGGTCTCCTGTTCCCGAGCCACGAACCGCTCCTGGTCCTCCCCCACGGGAGGCTGACGCAGGGTGAGAAGGGGTTCCTGGCCCGGTTGGGGAGGGACAGAGAGCGAGACAAACACCTCCTCCACGACGAACGCGAACCCGCCAGTCTCCCGGTCCGCGTTCACGAGCGCCACGGTGAAGTTCATCTTCCCCTCCTGCCCCAGTTGCCCAAACACGAGCGCCAGCAGAGACAGGAGAAGAAGCGGGAACACGACGAACCAGAACAGGGTCTCCCGCTCCCGCAGGGCAGTGACGAGTGAAACCCAGGCCAATCGGAAGACCCTTCTCACTCGCGGAGCCTCCTCCCGGTGAGAGAAAGGAACACATCCTCCAGGTTCGGTTGGCGTACGACCATGTTCCTCAACGGAACCCGCTTCTCGCGAGACCACCGCAGCAGCGCGTCCAGCGCCCCCACGAGGTCGGAGGTCTTCAGGGTCGCTGTCGCTCCGTCACGCTGAATCTCGCCCGCAAGACCTGCCCACGCCCCGGGCGCCAGATCGGGAGCGTCGAACTCAATCCATGTATCCTGGCTCAGCTGCGCAGTGAGCTCGCGCGGCGTGCCGTCGGCGATCACGTGCCCGTGGTCCATGATGCACACCTCGTCCGAGAGGGCTTCCGCTTCTTCCATGTAGTGGGTGGTGAGAACGATCGTTTTCCCCTCTCCCTTCAGCCGCTCGATGATCGCCCAGATGTTGCGGCGGGCCTGGGGATCAAGCCCGGTGGTCGGCTCGTCGAGGAACACAAGATCCGGGTCGTTGATGAGGGCCGCACCGAGGGCGAGACGCTGCTTCTGCCCGCCGGAGAGGTGCCGAACCAAAGCCCCTGCCTTGTCCTCGAGCGAGACCTCGGCCAGGACCTCGGTCACCGGGCGGGGCCGATCGAAAAACGACGCGAACAGGTGGAGGACCTCCCGCACCTTGAGGTAGGGCTCGAACCCTCCCTCCTGAAGGAGAACCCCCATCCGGCCCTTCAAAACCGCCGTCACCCGACGCACCCGGGTCCCGAACATCTCGATCTCGCCGGAGTCCGCGTCGCGAATCCCCTCGAGGATCTCCAGGGTTGTCGTCTTGCCCGCCCCGTTCGGGCCAAGAAGGGTGAACACGGTACGGGCGGGAACAGAAAACGAAACCCCATCCACAGCTTGGACGCCACCGTAGCTCTTCCGCAGATCCCGTACCGTGAGCAGCAGCTGTTGCCCGTTCGACACCTACACCCCCTTTGGCCATCACCCAACTCCGAGCAGAGGCGGATTGGTGCGGATTGTAACCTGGTCCGGCCAAGGAGGAGCGCCGATCCCCGCGAAGGAGTGAAAGAACAGAAGGCTGCAACGGCCCGGTATAATGCGACCGACAGAGGAGGAGGGGACGGCCATGGACGAGGAACGTCGGCTGAGCGCGATCCTGATCACCGACATCGTCGGGTACACCCTCCTCGGCCAAACGAACGAGGACCTGTCGCTGAAGCTCTTGGAGGAACACGACGCGCTTCTCCGCCCGCTCTTCGCTTCGCATGGCGGGCGGGTGGTCAAGGCGATGGGTGATGGGTTTCTCGTCGAGTTTCCCAGCGCCCTCCAGGCGACCCGGTGTGCGATCGCGATCCAGGAGACCCTTCACGAGCGCAACGCCGCTCAGCCTTCTGAGCGACGCATCCGGATCCGGATCGGGGTCCATGTCGGGGACGTTGTGCATCGCCAAGGCGACCTGTTCGGTGACGGCGTAAACGTCACCTCGCGCATCGCCCCCCTCGCCGAGCCCGAGGGAGCTTGCATCTCCGCCCAGGTGTACGACCACGTGTGGAACAAGGTCCATCTCCCCCTGGCCAGCATGGGCAAACGGGCCTTGAAGAACGTCCGCGTACCGACCGAGGTGTACTGCGTGGTGTTCCCGTGGTCGCGGGTGCGACCCGAAGGGCCACGGCCGACGGACCGCACGCGAATTGCCGTCCTGCCCCTCACGAACATCAGCCCGGAGCCTGGAGACGCCTTCTTCGCGGATGGGATGACTGAGGAGATCATCTTCACCCTGTCCAAGATCCGCGGCCTCCGTGTGATCGCCCAGACCTCCGTCATGAAGTACCGCGGGACCCAGAAGTCGATCGCGGAGATCGGGCAGGAGTTGCGCGTGGCGACGGTCCTCGAGGGCAGCGTGCGGAAGGTGGACGACCGGGTGCGGATCAACCTCCAGCTCATTGACGCTCAGACCGAAGAACACATCTGGTCAGAAGCGTACGATCGCAAGCTCGAAGACGTGCTGGCCATCCAGAGCGAGGTCGCGCGGAAGGTAGCGGAAATGCTCGAGGTGAAGCTCCTCGCGGGCGAGGAACAACGTCTCCAGGCGAAGGCGGCACGGGACGTCGACATCTACATGCTGTACCTGAAGGGTCGCCACTTCTGGAATCAGCGATCAGAGAGCGGCCTCAAACGAGCAATCGAGATCTTCCAGGACGTCATCGCGGCCGACCCGAACTACGCCCTCGCCTACGCCGGGCTGGCAGACTCCTACAGCGTGCTCGCCAGCCGCGGGCACCTCCCGCTCCACGAAGCCCTCCCCAAGGCGAAGGAAGCTGCGTCCAAGGCCCTTGCACTCGACGAGGATCTCGCCGAGGCGAACGCCTCTCTGGCCCTTATCGAATGGCTATTCGAACATGACCTGGAGAAGGCTGCCGACCGTTTCAAGAGAGCAATCGAGCAGAACCCGAACTACGCCACCGCCCGACACTGGTACGCGAACCTGCTGAGCGACCTCGGCCGAACATCGGAAGCCCTCGCCGAGATGAAGCGCGCCCTGGCGCTCGACCCTCTCTCTCCGAACATCAACATGGCCCTGTCCGCCACCCTCTGGGAGTCCGGGCAGTTCAGCGAAGCCCTCGACCAGCACCGCCGGGCCCAAGCCCTCGCCGCCGACTTCGTTGAAGGCCACCTTTCGCTGGCCTCGGTGCTGCAGGCCGCAGGAAAGTGGGCGGAGGCGGAGGCGGAGTTGAACAAGGCGCTCGACCTCGATCCCAATAGCAGCACGGTGCGTCGAGCGTTCGCGGAGCACCTCGTGTGCTTGGGACGGTTCGACGAGGCCCTGGAGACTCTTCACAAGGTCCTCGTCATGGAGCCGGATTCCCCAGTCGTCAACCACACCTACGGCCGAGCCCTCGCCCTCTCCCGGCAGTACGAGGAAGCGGTCATCCAGCTTCTCCGCACACTCGACCTCAACCCTGAAGGATTCGACCCCTTGCTGACCCTGGGCGAGGTATACACTCTCCTCGGGCGGCACGAGCAAGCTTTGGAAGCGTTTCGGCAGGCGGAAGCCAGACTCGCGCCCAAGGACCGGCTCCGAACGGAGATCCAGGCGTTCCGGGTTGTAACCTACGCTGGAATGGGCGAGACCACAACCGCCGAGGAGAACTTGAAGGCGCTTGAGAACAAAGGCTCCGGACTCGGACACGCGTTCCTGGTCGCCAGCGCCCACTTCGCCCTCGGACATCTCGACGACGGCCTGGTTTGGCTCGAAAGATCCTATCAGGCACGCGACCCTGGGCTACGCCTTCTCAAGGTGCATCCATGGTTCGACAGCGCGCGCTCGGACCCGCGGTTCCAGGAGTACCTCGTGAAGATGGGTTTCCCCGAAGGGGAACAACCCGTAACCGTCTCCTCGCGACCGAAGCCAACGGGGTAGCAGATTCCCCGGCCACTCGTTGTGCCGAAGGCGGAGTTGGCGGACACTGCCGAGCCCAAGGCCAGACGCCCTGCCCGGAGGTATTGCCGGACATGAACCAAGCCGTGGTTGCCGTAAGGAGAGCTCACAGCTACGACGAGTCGGAGACCCGATCTGCCGTCGCGGCTGTGCTCGCCGACATCGGGGGCCTCCCCGCAATCGTCCGACCGCGGGCGAAGGTGTTCGTGAAGGTCAACCACCTCTCGCCGCCGTCTCCGCCTGAGCGAGGGATCATCACCCACCCCTCGTTCACAGCATCGGTGCTCACCTTCCTCAAGGAGATCACCCCCCATATCACGGTAGGGGACGACCTCCATCCTTCCACGCCGGACGGATTCGAGGTCTCGGGGCACCGAACGGTGTGCGATCGGCTCGGAGTGCGCCTCGTCAACCTGCGCGAAACGGGGTTCGTCCGCGTTCCGTGGAACGGGGCCGTCCTGAAGGAGTTCTACCTCGCCCGCGAGGTGGTCGAAGCTGACGTGATCGTCAACCTCCCCAAGCTGAAGACGCACTCCCTGACCCTGTTCACAGGCGCGGTGAAGAACCTGTACGGCACGATCCCAGGCGGGTTGCGGGTTGCATTCCATGGGCAATACAAGAACCCGCCCGAGTTCAACCAGGTGCTCGTGGACATCTTTGCCGCAGCCCGGCCCCACCTGACGATCATGGACGGGATCGTGGCGATGGAGGGACCCGGCCCCGCCAACGGCGCCCTCCGCGATCTGGGCGTGGTCCTCGCCAGCAAGGACGCGGTGGCCGTGGATGCCGTAGCGTCCCGGATCATCGGGCTTGAACCCCTTGCGGTCGGTACGACCCGCTACGCCACCGGGCTCGGCCTGGGTGTGAGCAGCTCGGACGAGATCCAAGTTGTAGGTGTGCCCATCGCATCCGTCGCTGTGCCCAGGTTCAAACTCCCGCCGATCCAAGCGGGAGAGATCGTGGGCCGCGCCCCCCGGTTCCTCGCACGGTGGGTCACCCGTCAGCTCACCGTCCATCCACGGGTGGTAGCCAGGCAGTGCGTGGGGTGCGCTGCGTGTGCCCAGATCTGCCCGACCGGAGCTGCCACTGTGGTGCGGGGCAGAGCACGGGTCACCCGGCAAACGTGCATTCGCTGCATGTGCTGCCACGAGGTGTGCCGATTCCGCGCGATCGCGCTCAGACGATCGGTTCTGGGGCAGGTGGTGCGCCCGTTCCTTCGGGCGGGGCGCCGTGCTCGCCGGCGCAGGGTGTCCGCATGAACCGGGGCCTTCCCAAGTACTCGCTGGGAGAGGAGATCGCCAATGCCGTCACCCACGGCGTGGCGACGGCGCTCAGCTTGGCCGGACTCGCCGCCCTCATCGTGCTCGGGGTGCTAAGGGGAGCGAGCTCAGGCCAGGTCGCAAGCCTTGTCGTGTACGGGACGACCCTCGTCCTGACGCACCTCGCCTCAACCCTCTACCACAGCCTGACACACCCCCGGGCGAAGGCCGTGTTCCGCGTTCTCGATCACGCCTCGATCTACCTCCTCATCGCCGGAACGTACACCCCGTTCCTCGTGATCCGCCTCTGGAACCCGTGGGGGTGGACGCTCCTCGGGGTCGTGTGGGCGATGGCCGTTCTCGGCGTCCTGTTCAAATCCCTATTCTTGGGTCGCTTGCGCAAGGCATCGGTCGTCACCTACATCGCGATGGGGTGGCTCATCGTGGTGGCGGCGCGACAGGTCGTGGCGCACGTTCCGTTCGGCGCGCTCGTGTTCCTATTCACCGGCGGGGTAATCTACACCCTGGGGATCGTGTTCTACGCGTGGAAGAAACTCCCGTTCAACCACGCCATCTGGCACCTCATGGTTCTTGCAGCCGGGATGTGCCACTACTTCGCGATCTTCCTCTACCTCCTGCCATCCCGCTGAGGCTCCCCCACGTGCGTACCGACCGTGTTCTAACCGCTGAGCACAGGGGCCCACGGAGGCCCCCTTGCGATCGGTGACGGGTGATGAGCACTGGGGGGAGAAGAACGGGCCACGGATACCGGATCACGGAATGCCTCTGCGGTCAAGGGTGGGAAGCCCGTCGTGGAGAAGCGGTGGACGAGGTCTCTGCGCTATCATGTAGATCCCATGCCGACCTACCACATGCGCCGAGCGGAGAGGGAGATCGTCGAACGGAGCGAGATCGATGCCGTGCTCTGCAGCCAAAGGTACATGGCACTAGCGATGTGCCGCGACGGGGAGCCCTACGTCGTCACGCTCAATTACGGCTACACCGCCCAGGAGAACGCGCTCTACTTCCACTGCGCTCACAACGGGCTCAAGCTCGACATCCTCCGAGAGACCCCCCATGTCTGCGCGACGGTCGTGGAGGATCTCGGGTACAGGGAGGGCGAGTGCAGCCACGCCTATCGCTCGGTCGTAGTGCGGGGACGGATGAGGGTGGTCACGGACCGCGACGGAAAGGCTCACGGTCTGCGCGTGCTCCTCTCCCACCAGGAGAAGGATCCCGGCAGCGTTGAGCGGCGCCAACTCCCCGATGACGCGGCCTACGATCGCGTGACCGTTCTCCGGCTGGACATCGCGGAGATCACGGGAAAGCGGTCTGATTAGAACTGCCCGCGCCGCCCTCCGTCCCCGTTGAGAGCCTGTGGTCCGCCGTGACCGCTGGTCCCCCTACTGCACGCGCCCCGTGACCCGGAACGTCTCCACTTCCCCAGTCGTAGGCTGAATCGTTCCCCACACATCGGGAACAAGGTAGATGCTGTATCGATAGCCCGGGCTCTTCGCCGCATCGCGATCCGAAACGAACACAAGTGACTTCCCATCGGGAGCGGGAGACCACGCTGGAGCGAAGTCTGCTCCAGGGTGCTGCGTGACCGGCCGCTCCTCCTTGGTGAACGGGTTGATCAGGTACACGTTCCAGTCACCGGTACGATCGGATTCGAACGCGATCCAATACCCCGTATCCCATTTCGGGCACCACTTCGGGTTCTGATCCTGCTTCGGGTGCGAGGTGATCCGCTGCACATTCCGGCCGTCGTAGTCCATGACGTAGATGTCCGTATTCCCGTTCACGTCCATGGTATACGCAATGTACCGACCATCGGGGGACACGTGAGGTGACGAGATCGGGTACTGGCTGTACGTGATCTGGGTCCACGTCCCGGTGGGGATGTTCACCCGGTAGAGCTGGGGGATCTTGCTGTACAGGTCGGAGACGATGATCAGCTCGCTGTGCTGCCCTTGGCCGTCCTTGAGGGGACTCCAGGCAGGCATCGAATCGAGCCCTTGAGGGCGGTAGGTGACCCGGGTGTGGGTCCCCTTGAGAATGTCGTAAAGGTAGACATTACCCTGTGCTTGACCGTGCTTGTTGGAAACGTACGCCACTCGGCTCCCGTCCGGAGACACCGCTGGCTGGCGGTCATCGAACGTGTCAATCGTGATCCGCGTGAGGGACTCCTCCGCACCCGGTGCCGGGGGCGCCACGAACAGCTCCCGCGGAGCGTTCCTCTTGGACAGGTCGGCGCGGTTCGACACGAACCAGATCGCCGTGGTCAGTTTCCCCTCAGGATCCTTGGGGTCGATGTACCAACCCCACGACGGCTGCACGTCCTCGATGGCCACCTTCTGGCCGCCTTGCCACACCACGACCAGCCCGATGGCCAACACCACAGCCAGCACTAACCCGATCGCTTCCAACGTCGCTTGCCCCATCTCCTCCCCCTTGTTCTGGACGCGGCTGCTTTGCGTGAGACTGCCGATGCAGTCTAGCATCATCGATCCACCACGTCAAACTTAGACAGACCCTGGGTTGGTCGTGGAGACGCGGGTGTCCGCCCGCTACCGTAGCTGTTCGCCTTTCACCCGGAGCCGCTTCCGGCAGAGATCCTGTCGAATCGCGTCTGGCATTGGCTGGGGTCGTACACAACGCGAACGGCGTCGCCCTCGGAGATCCCCCCATTGAGGAGAGCGTTGGCAAGAGAGTTCTCGACCTCGGCCCGGATCCGCCGCTTGAGCTCGCGGGCCCCGTACTCGGGCCGGTACCCGACCTCAGCAAGGTGGTCGATAAGCGAGGGGTCGAACTCGAGATCCACCCCCTGGCCCTTCGCCACCCGCCGCACCCGCTCCAGCTGCAGAGAGACGATGTCGCGGATGTGGTCCTTCGTCAGGGCGTGGAACACGATCACCTCATCGATCCGGTTCAGGAACTCCGGCCGGAAGTGGCGATGCAGGTCCTCCATCAGCCGCTCCTTGAGGGCCTTGTAGTCCTGGCGTCGCCCTTCAGGGGCAACGAGGTTGGCCTGGATGAGGTCGCTGCCGACGTTGCTCGTGGCGATGAGGATCGTGTTCGAGAAGTCCACCACGCGGCCCTTGCCGTCGGTGAGGCGGCCGTCGTCGAACACCTGCAGCAGGATGTTGTGGACCTCGGGGTGGGCCTTCTCGATCTCGTCAAGGAGGACCACGCTGTACGGCCGGCGTCGCACCCGCTCCGTGAGCTGCCCCCCCTCCTCGTACCCCACGTACCCTGGCGGGGCCCCGACGAGACGGGACACAGTGTGGCGCTCGGTGTACTCGCTCATGTCAACGCGGGCCACAGCCTCTTCGTCCCCGAACACTGCCCAGGCAAGCGTCTTGGCGAGCTCCGTCTTCCCGACCCCCGTCGGCCCGAGGAAGAGGAACGTGGCGATCGGGCGGTGTCCCTCCTTCAGCCCGGCGCGGGATAGGCGCACCGCCGCGCTCACCGCGGCCACCGCTTGGTCCTGCCCCACGACCCGCTCGTGCAGGACCTCCTCGAGCTTGAGGAGCTTCGCCTTCTCCTCGGCGGTGAGGTCGGCTACCGGAATCCCGGTGAGGGAGGACACGATCTCCGCCACGCGCTCGGCCCGGACCTCCGGCGTCCCCGAGGCGACACCCTTCTTCCACACCTCGGTGGCCTGGGCGAGGGACTTCTCCTTGTCGGCGATGGAGACCTCGATCTCCTTGGCCCGGTCGAACTGCTTCCGGGACGTGGCGTAATCCTGTTCGCGCTTCAAGGCCTTGATCTCTGCCTCCAGCTCCTGGACCTCGGCCGGTCGGGAGGTGGTGGCGATCCGCACCCGCGCCCCGGCCTGGTCCACCAGGTCAATCGCCTTGTCCGGGAGGTAGCGCCCGCTGATGTAGCGGTCGGAGAGCTCGGCCGCGGCGACGATCGCCTCGTCGGTGATGCGCACCTTGTGGTGGGCTTCCAGCCGGTCCCGCAACCCGCGCAGGATGTGCACCGTCTGGTCCACGGTCGGTTCAGCGATGAACACCGGCTGGAACCGACGCTCCAACGCCGCGTCCTTCTCCACGTGCTTCTGGTACTCGTTAAGCGTGGTGGCACCGATGAGGTGGAGTTCGCCCCGCGCCAGCGCCGGCTTGAGGGTGTTGGCGATGTCCAGGCCTCCCTCGGCCTGTCCGGCCCCGACGATCGTGTGCAGCTCGTCAATGAACAAGACCAGCTCGTCCTGATGAGCAAGGATCTCGTCGAGGATCTCCTTCACCCGCTCTTCGAACTCCCCGCGGTACTTCGTCCCCGCGACGAGGGAGTTCACCGAAAGCTCGACCAATCGCTTCTCGCGAAGGACCTCCGGCACCTCGCCGCGCACGATCCGCTGGGCGAGGCCCTCGACGATCGCCGTCTTCCCGACGCCTGGTTCCCCGATGAGCACGGGGTTGTTCTTCTTGCGCCGGGCCAAGACTTCGATCACCGTCTCGATCTCCTTGGCCCGACCGATGACCGGGTCGAGCTTCCCCTCGCGCGCGAGCGCGGTCAAATCCCGGACGTGCTTGTCGAGAGTGGGCGTGGCCGATGGCGCTCCTCCACCGCCCTCCTTGCCGTGGCCGACCGTCTGTACCGCTTTCCGGCGCACACCCTCCGGCGTCACGCCGTACCGGCGGAGGATGTCACCCCCCAGGCCATCGGGTTCGTCGACGAGACCGACCAACAGGTGCTCGGGCCCGACATAGGTGTGCCCCAGCTCGCGGGATGCGAGCAACGCCCTTTCCAGTACGGCCTTCACGCGGGGTGTGACCCCAATCCGAACTGTGTCGCCCTTCTCGGCCCGCAGGTCACCCCGCGGGGCGTTGTGCTCGACGTGCCCGCGCACGTCGTCCGCGGACAACTTGAACCCCCGGAGGATCTCCCGCACGGCCTCGCTCTCGGTGAGGGCGTGGAGCACGTGCTCCGTGTCCAGCTCCCTTCTCCCGAACCCCACCGCGACCTTGGCCGCTGCCTGGAGCAGATCGCGCGCCTGTTGAGAGAGATAGGCCTGCACATCCACCGCCTCGCGGTCCTCCCCCCACCGACTGCCTTCCAAGGAGGAGAATTCTTCAAACAACGACTCCCAAGGAGATCTTGGGCGCTCCTGGCGCAGCCGAGCGTAGTCGTGCTCGCAAAGGTCGAGCGTGCGGCGCCGGCCGTCCTCGACCACGTCCACCCGCACCGTTGCCGGTCGGGCGCGACACAGGTCGCACAGCTTCGTCGTGTAGCTCATGCAGATCCTATACTCCTCCTCAAGCGGCCCTTCAGCGAGGCAACGAAGGGAGCCGAGGAGGGGCAACGGTGCCCCTCCCCAGCGTTCGCGCTACTCCACCGTCACGTCGAACGCACCCTCCGACTCAGGGGCCCGCTTGAGCGGGACCTCGACGATGAGGATGCCGTTCTCGAAACGTGCCTTGATCCCCTTCCGATCCTCCGCTTCCTTGGGAAGTGGGAACACGCGGCGGAACGAGCCGCAACGACGTCCCATCCTGATGTAGTTCTCGTTGCGGATCTCCTCGCGCCGCTTCGTCTCGCCCGCGATGACCAAGTGGTCGCCCTCCACCTTCACCTGAACGTCATCCTTTGTTGCACCCGGAAGCTCCGTCTCGATCACGAGGTTGGTGTCCTTCACGTAGATGTCCGTCTGTCCGAACCCGGGAAACACCTCGAGGTCCGGGAAGCTCCCGAAGTCTTTGAAGAAGTCGTCCATGATCTGTCCCATCCGGGAAGTAATCGCGAACGGGTCTCGCCAAACAACCGGTAGTCTCGGCATGATTCCACCTCCTTCTAGCAGTCTTGTATGCCGACTGCCAGATCATAAGATGGAGAATCTCCCCTGTCAAGGGGTGGGGGGCGGACAACGTGCCGATAGCGAACCACTTGAGGGATCGCGCCGGGGGGGGCGGAAGTCTAGGCCCGCTCGTCCTTGGGAGGGCGATCCATCAGCTCGGCGAGCTTGGCCGCAGGCGCAGCTCCCTCCCGAAGGATGCTGTAGACCGCCTCGGTGATGGGCATCTCCACACCATTCGTGCCAGCCAGCGACCACACCGCCTGAGCAGCAAACACCCCCTCCGCGACCATGCTCATCCCGGCCAGAATGTCCGAGATCTTCTCCCCCCGCCCAACCCGTTCCCCCACCGCGCGGTTCCGGCTGTGCCGCGAGGTACAGGTGGCCACAAGATCCCCGAGACCGGAGAGGCCGAACAGAGTCTCCCGTTGACAGCCCAGCCGCACGGCCAATCGCACCATCTCCGCAAGGCCACGGGCGATCAGCGCTCCCTTGGCATTGTCCCCGTACCCCAGCCCGTCGCTGATCCCGGCGGCCACCGCGATCACGTTCTTCACCGTGGCGCCGTACTCCACCCCCCGTACGTCGTCCGTGAGGTAGATCCGGAACCGCTCTGACATCAGGATGCGCTGGATCTCCGCGGCCAACTGCAGGTCCTTTCCCGCAAGCACCACCGCGGTGGGCTCGTCGCGTCCCACCTCCTCGGCATGGGATGGACCGGACAGGGCGAACGCCGGAGCCTCGGGAATCTCCTCGCCCAACACCGCGGTCATCGTCTTGAGCGTGTCCCGCTCGATGCCCTTGGCGAGGCTCACCACGGCCGTGGGGCAGCGTGACTGCAGGGCTGTGGCCGCCTGGCGCGAGACGGCCCGCATTGCGAAGCTGGGGACAGCGAACACGAGCACCTCAGCCGACGCCACGGCGGCCGCGAGGTCGGCCGTGATCGCCAGGTCTCCGGGAAGGTGCACGCCGGGGAGGTACTTCCGGTTCTCCTGTTCACAGGCCAGAGCGGAGGCCTGAACGGAGTCCCGGACCCACAGACACACATGCTCGCCCTTTCGGGCCAGCAGCCGCGCCATCGCTGTCCCCCAACCGCCACCGCCCAGAACCGTCAAGTTCACAGTCCGCACTATGCCTGAACCGAGCTGGTTTCGTCAACCGAAGGCCTCACCGTGCCCGGCA
The DNA here is from genome assembly GCA_002479455.1 of Acetothermia bacterium UBA7521. Lineage (GTDB taxonomy): Bacteria > Bipolaricaulota > Bipolaricaulia > Bipolaricaulales > Bipolaricaulaceae > Bipolaricaulis. Next base: position 14,291 of record DLNB01000010.1, on the reverse strand, counting down.
CCGTTTGACGCGCTGTGAGATCGCAAGTACCCTCTACAGCCATGCGATCTCCCGGGGTACTCTGTACGTCACGAGAGAAGGCCTTGTTAAACCGGCCGTCGCGGCCGTGGCCCTACGCCCGGGCAACCGCACCGAGGAGCTGCTGACCGTGACCTTCCTCCAACCAGTGTACGCCGATAACGAGTTGTGGGTGTGGTTCCTCGCGTTGGGGATCTTCGTCGGCACGTTCTCCCTCCTCAAGCTCGCGAAGTGGATCGCCTACCGCCGGCTGAGGGCCCTTCGCGAGAAGACGAACAGCGACTTCGTCCGCCTTGTGGTCAACCTGGTGCGCGGGACCTCCACTCTGTTCCTGCTCATCGTCGCCCTGTTCGCGGCATCGCAGGCGCTCGTCCTGCCGTCGGCAGCGAAGTCGGGGATCTCGGCCCTGACCCTGATTGCCTTCCTGTTCCAGGCCGCAGGGTGGGGAGGACGGGGCATCACGTACTGGTCGAACCGCGCCATCAAGCAGAAGCTCGAGGAGGAAAAGGACGCCGCCACGGCGACCACCCTCAACGCGGTGGCGTTCCTGGGAAAGATCGCCCTGTGGACGCTGGCGCTCCTCCTCGCCCTCGACAACCTGGGGATCGACATCACCGCGCTTGTCACCGGCCTGGGGATCGCCGGGATCGCGGTGGCCCTAGCCCTTCAAAACATCCTCGGTGACCTGTTCGCCTCGATCGCGATCGTGGTGGACAAGCCATTTCTGGTGGGAGATTTCGTTGTCGTCGGCGAGATGCGCGGAACGGTCCAACGCATCGGCCTCAAAACGACGAGGATCCGTAGCCTCACCGGCGAGCAGATCGTGGTCGCCAACTCGGAACTCCTGCGTCAGCGGATCCACAACTACAAGCAGATGCAGGAGCGTCGGGCTACGTTCAGCTTCGGGGTCGTGTACCAGACCCCGGCCGAGAAGCTCGCCGCTGTTCCCGGACTGGTGAAGGAGATCATCGAGCGGCAACCGAACACGCGCTTTGACCGCGCTCACTTCAAGGAGTACGGGGACTTCGCCCTTGTGTTCGAGGTTGTGTACTGGATGCTCGTCCCAGACTACAACACGTACATGGACACCCAGCAAGCGATCAACCTCGCGCTCTTCCGCGGATTCGCCGCAGAAGGGATCGAATTTGCCTATCCCACCCAGACTGTGTACGTTCACCCCACCTCGGGGAGGAGCCATGGAAACTGAGAGGGCCGTAGAGAGCGTTCTCGGAACACATCCCGACGTCCGGGAAGACCCGTCTCGAAGAGAACTGATTGCGGAAGCCATTTCCCAGCGCGAGGCATGGGTGAGCGAGTCGGGCGCCCTGGCCACATGGACACTCCCTGATTCCACGGGCCGGCGGCCGCAGGATACGTACATCGTGGATCGCTCCGAGATCCACGGCGAGGTGGACTGGACCTCTCCCTACTGCCTCCCGATGTCACCGGACACGTTCGACATGATCCTCGAAGACGCCCTGGTCTCCCTCGGCGCAACGCCCCGCCTGTTCACGGTGAAGCGGGCCCTGGGGGCCGATCCGCAGTGCGCCCTTGCCGTGCAGCTGATCACCGACCGCGCGCTCACCGCTTTGTTTGCGGACAACATGTTCCGCCCGCTCCCGCAGGGAGCGGAACGGTCGGCGTTCGCCGAGCGGCCGTTCACCCTCCTTGCCCTGCCCTACGGCAAGCTCGATCCCGAGAAGTACACGGGGCGACTGCGCGTGGACCGGGACAGAGGGTCCCCGTCCGACGTGGCCGTGGTCATGGACTTCGCCCATCACGTGGGGATCGTGTATGGCTCAGCCTACCTCGGCTCAGTGAAGAAGCTCCTGTTCACGGTGATGAACTTCTTCCTTCCGCCGCTGGGGATTCTTCCCCTCCACGGAGCGGCCAATGTCGACCCAGACGGCAACTCGGCCTTGTTCCTCGGCCTCTCGGGAACGGGAAAGACGTCCCTCTCTTCCGACCCCGAGCGAGCTCTCCTCGGCGACGACGAGCACGGCTGGAGCTCCCGGGGAATCTTCAACTTCGAGTGGGGATGCTACGCCAAGATGATCGACCTCGACCCGGCGAAAGAGCCGGACATCTACCACGCCGTGATGCACAACGCACAGCCGGAAGAGCACGGGGCGATCGTGGAGAACGCGCTTCTCCTCCCGAACGGGCGGTTCGACTTCACGGACCGGCGGCTAACCGAGAACTCCCGCGCCTCGTACCCGTTGTCCTTTATTCGCAACGCCGACCCCACCGGACGGGCTGGGCACCCCTCGGCGATCGTCTTCCTCACCGCCGATGCCCACGGGGTGCTCCCCCCTCTGGCGCGGCTGGAGCCAGATCAAGCGATGCTGTGGTTCCTCATGGGGTACACGAGCAAGCTCGCCGGCACGGAAACGGGAGTCGTCGTTCCGGGGTCCACGTTCTCGAGGTTCTTCGGGGCCCCGTTCATGCCCCGCCTCCCCTCTGCGTACACCGGCCTCCTCGGGACCTACCTCGACCGGTACCGCACCCAGGCTTGGCTCGTGAACACCGGCTGGTCCGGCGGACCGTACGGCCTGGGCGCGCGGATCGACATCCGCCTCACCCGCCGCATGGTACGCGCTGCTCTATCTGGAGAGCTGGACAAGGCAGAGTTCACACTCGACGAGCGGTTCCACGTCTGGGTCCCGGATTCGTGCCCTGGCGTGCCCCAGGAGATGCTCCAGCCGGAAACGACGTGGAACGACAGAACCGCCTACGCCAGACGGGCCGACCTCCTGGCGGGCGACTTCGCCAACGAGTACGCCAAGGCGTTCGGCAGGCTCGCGATCAACCCCCGCGTGGCCGCCCAATGCCCGGGCCGACCGTAGCGAGCGCCCCCTTGAGTCGCTGCACCAGCCGACGCCAGGACTCAACGGCAGGCCACGACACACCGATCGCCGTCGCCGCGAGGATCCAGTCGACGAGGCTTCCCGTCGCTCCAAGGGTGACTGCGCAGACAAGGACGATCGCTCCCGCCACGATCGCCAGGGACACAGCCACGAGACCCAGCCCAATGGCTGGAATCACGAGGAGCGCTGCGCCCAGAGCGAGGGCGTAGGGCATCAGATCCTCCGCACCAGCTCGGACAGCGGGCGCCGCTCGCGCACGGGCGGCGTCTCTGCAGGATAGCCAATCGGAATGAGCATCATCAGCTCTTCGTTTTCACGCGCGCCGAGGAGCGTCTCGATCTCCCTGTCGCGGGCTCGCCCGATCCAGCACGCGCCCAGGTCCAACGCGTGGACGGCGAGGAGGATGTTCTGGGCGCAGGCGCCGATGCCTTGAGCGTCTTTGAGCTCATCGTAGCCGGCCTGACGATCGAGGAGGATCGCCAGCGTCACCGGCGCCGAACCGACCATGTTCTTCTGAGGGACAAGCTTGGCCAGCTCAGTCCGCTGGGAGGCGGACTCCACGACCACGAACCGCCACGGCTGGGTGTTCTTCCCGGACGGAGCCCAGCGCCCGGCGTCGAGGATCGCGTCCACTTTCTCCTTCTCCACGGAATCCCGGCGGAACGCCCGCACCGAACGCCGATCATGGATTGTTCTCAGAATCTCGTTCATCGCCCCCCCTTGTCACGGGGATTATAGCAATCCCGCGCAAACCCTTTCTCCTACGCGCCCTCCGAGGCAAAGCCGGTCGGCGATCGGGTCCCTACGGTTCTCCCTGCCACTCCGCAGCCAGGGCCGCCAAATCGGCCGCGGTGAACACGCGCCCCGTGAACGGAAGCTCCTGTCCAACGAACGTGGCTGCCCAACGCAGCCGGTTGTAGGTGATCGCACAAGGAAACGCGAGGTTGAGTTGATCCCCAGCCACGTCCCAGTGACAGACCACGACCCGCGTTGGAAGCCGATCAGCCACAGTGAGTGTAGTCCGAGTCTGCACCCCAAGGTCCACCAGGTCCAGGGTCAACGTGTACGCATCGAGGGCGGCCGAGGGGGGAACACGCACGAACCACCAGCGCACGGCGAACTCCCCACCGCGGATGGGGTCGAAGACCCCGGCTGAAGGAACCGCCTCCCACCCCTCCGGCAGACGGAGTTCAGCGCCAAGCGCGGGGAAGTCCCGCGGGGAGACAAGGGTCACCCCCAGGACCACCGTGGATCCTGGGAGAGCGATCGGCGTGGACGTAGCGGCCTGAGCAAGGACGATCGCCACCTGTGCCCGCTCTCCCGCTCTCACCGTGACCCACCGTCGGACAGCTTCACCCCCGAACTCAGAAATCAGCTCGTGGTTCCCGGGGGGAAGAACGAAGTGCGTCCAACCTCCCTGGTCCGTCACCCGGATCTGCCCTCCCAGACACAGCAGAGATCCAGGACTTGTTTTCACCTCCACCACACCCAGCTCGGGCGACACGCGCAGCACCGCTTGGCAGCTCCGGTCCGAGCACACCATCCACACCCCGAGAGGGGCCCACGGGGGGACCACGCCCGTCCACCGGGTGAGGTCGCCCTCTTCAGCCCGTTCCCACAGGGCAGGGACGAGGGCCCCCCCGAGGCTCACCTGAGGAGGAACATCCCCCGCGGTCCACACAACGAGTGGCTCAGTCGCGAACACCACGGGGTGGGCGACCTCGAGGCCCACCCCACCGAGGCCCAGGCCGGCGACCAACGCCAGGGCGACGGCCGCGCTCTTCATCGCAGCGGAAGGACGACGTAGGCCGTGTAGCACCCTCGCAAGTCCACGTATTGGGCCCACAAGACATCTCCACCACACACCCCGAGATCGACACCCGGTCGGAAGGGGATGCTCAGCCACACGCCGTCACCCACCCGCGTCACCGGCAGATGGCATGGCCGGGGGTCGGCTCCCAGCTTGCCCACGAGGATCGACTCCAACTCGCCCTGAACGTGCTCCACCTTCACCCGCAGCGGAACGGAGCACCGCCACGGCTCGTCGGCCGGCAGACCCGTGTCCGCAGCCACAAACGAAACACGCACCTGCGGAACGATCGTCACGGTTGTCTGCTGCCGGCCCCACAGGAGCCCTTGGCGCACCAGCGCCACCACCTCGAGGGTTCGCGGCGTATCCGGGCAGATCGGCAGGGAAAGTCCAGGGGTCGCCTGCTTCACGCCGTTGACAAACCACAGAACCTCGTCGGGTCGTTCCGGAACGGCAACCCGGACCTCCGCCATGCAGCCCACGGGCAGCACGAGGTCGCCGGGAGACAGCTTCACCGGCAGGAACTTCACAGTCCCGTGCACGACAACCCCTTCCCACGTCAAGGTCAAAGCGTCGCCGTCGCGCACAACCCCGTTCAGCAAGGGCGTCTTGTCCCTGGCCAGCACCTGCAGTACGAGCTCAGGGTCCTGCTCATGGGGTTGCAGGTGAACCACGAACTCCCCGGAAAAGCGCCCCGACACGGCGCCTTCCTCGACCAGTTCCAATCGCGCGGTCGCCGTCCCCAAGCCCATGGTCAGGTCGGTGGTGTCCGGTGTGCAGGTCGTGTCGAGGGCGAGGTCGTTCAGGGTAACGCTGAACAGGCCAGGTTCGGCGTACTCGGCCTTCACCCAATCCATCGCGTCGTTGTTCATACGGCGGAGCGACAGCGCCGGCTCGTCGGGGTCGCGTTGCCGTTTCCCCACACGCTCCACCGTGCACCCGTTGTCCCCAAGCTCCGTCGCGATCGCGATGGCATCGCCGATCTCCGCCACCAGAGCGAGGTGCGTCGCCGCAGGATCGCACGCCCGCCGTATCTGAACGGGCGCTGACTTCAACCGATCCCCATCCTGCTCCATCGACACGCGCAGAACTTCGCTCGTGCGGAGAACGACCAGCGTGACGTGGCCCGCCGTCTCTGTTACCCCCGTCACAACCACCGTGAAGGCGCCACGCATCGACAGCGTTCCATCCGGATTCCGGGGCCCCTCGATGGCGACCCCCGCCCCCAGCGCCGAGAACGCTGTCAAGACCAACAGCCCTGCGTACACCCCTCTCATCCTCGGCCTCCTTAGCCTCTCAGGTCCAAGGGGAGTGTACACGTATTACGCTCGCCAGAACGTGATAAGCATCACACCGGCACCCCGGCGGTACAATCTCCCCGGCACAAGGAGGTCCGATGGAAGACAGGCTGCGTGAGGCCGTGGCGCGAAGCCACGCCGACTACACCGAGGCCCGTTGGGAACAGATCACGCGCTCGCGGGTCGCGTTTCAGCGCGACCAGTTGATGGCGCTCGAATCAGGCGAGGAGGCAGGCGGGATCGTGCGCTGCCTCGTGAACGGGGCGTGGGGAATCGCCGTGTTCACGAACCCGGCCGATCTCCCGCGCAAGATCGAGGAGGCCGCCCACCTCGCCCGCACCGCGTCCGGCCACGTCGCCGATCCTGTGGGGCTGGCGCCCGCTCAGGTCGTCGAGGCGCGCCACGAAGGCCAGATGAAACGCGACTTCCGCGGGGTTCCCCTCGACGAGAAGCGCCGCCTCGCTGAAGCGTACAACAAGCTCATCCTCGGCCACTCCCCGCAGATCGCGTCATCCAGCGTGCGGTACACCGATGCGTGGCGGCGGACGGTCTACGCTAACTCCGAGGGCACCTACATCGAGCAGGGCATCCCCGACGTGACCCTCATGGTCGCCGCCGTCGCCCGCAAGAACGGGGACATCCAGCAGGCGTTCGAATCCCTGGGGTATGCTGCGGGGTTCGACACGGTGCAGGGGAAGGAAGAGGAGGCCCGGAAGGCCGCCCAGCGGGCGGTGGACCTCCTCGGGGCGAAACCCGTCCAGGGCGGGACGTACACCGTCATCCTCGACCCCGACCTCGCCGGAGTGTTCATCCACGAGGCATTCGGCCACATCTGCGAGGCCGACTTCCTCCTCAAGAACGAACCGATGCGCAAGGTGATGCACGTCGGGACCCGATTCGGGGTCGAGTACCTCAACGTGGTGGACGATGGGTACCGAGCCGGTGAACGTGGCAACACCCCCTACGACGACGAAGGCGTTCCATGGCAGAAGGCGTACCTTATCAAGAACGGGGTCCTCACCGGACTCATGCACTCCCGCGCCACGGCGCACAAGATGAACGCTGTTCCCACCGGCAACGCCCGCGCCGTGTCCTGGGAGCACGACCCGATCGTGCGCATGCGCAACACGTTCATCGAGCCGGGGACGGCAACGCTGGACGAGATGCTCCAGGGAATCGAGCGTGGACTGTACGCGTGCGCGGCGTTCGGCGGACAGACGATGTTCGAGCAGTTCACGTTCTCCGCCGCCTACGGCCATGAGATCGTGGACGGGAAGATCGGGCCGATGGTGCGGGACGTCGTTCTCACCGGGAACGTGTTCCACACCCTGCAGAACATCGAGATGATCGGCAAGGACTTCAAGCTCGAAGGGAGCGCAGGCGGGTGCGGCAAGGGCGGCCAGTGGCCGCTCCCCACCACGACCGGCGCGCCTCACGTGCGCGTGCGGAACGTAACCGTAGGAGGCCGATGATGGACATCCTCAGCCGGGCGACGGGGAAGGCAGAAAGCGCGGAGCTGTACGAAGAGCTGCGCGAGGGGATCACGGTCAGCTTCAACGGCGGCGAGATCGAGGCCGCGAGCTCCGAGACGGTCCGCGGCCGGGCACTGCGGGTGATCGCCGGCGGCAAGCTCGGGTTCGCCTCCACGGCAGGCGGGAGCGACGAAGCGCTGTTGAAGTCCGCTCTCGTCGCCGCATCGCACGGGGATCCCGTTCCATTCCAATTCACCGGAAGGAATGGCGCCGCACAGCCCGTACCTGTACTCGACCCGACGGTCGCCCAGATCGGGGTGGACACCCTCATTCGCTGGGGAGAAGAAGCGATTCGTCGAATCCGCGACGAGTTCCCCGAGCTCATCGTGAACGCTTTGCTGGGCCGGGGCACGGCGGCGGTCCTCGTGCGCACCTCCGCCGGCGGCGCCCACGAGGAGAACCGATCCTACCTCTCGATGTCCGTTTCCGCTGAGCAGATCAGGAAAGGCGACATCTGGTCCGTGTACGCCTCGTCCTCCGTGCGGCAGGCAACGGACCTCGATCGAAACGCCCTACTGGACGATCTCCTGCGCCAACTGCGCTGGGGCAGGGAGATCGTCTCCGCCCCCACCGGCACACCGCCGGTGCTGTTCCTTCCCACCGGCCTCCCGGTGCTGCTGCTGCCGTTGATGGTTGGGTTCTCCGGGATGTCGGTGTTCCTGGGGACGTCCCCTCTCAAGGGCCGCCTTGGCGAGACCGCGTTCGACCCCCGCCTCTCGATCACCGATGACGGGGCGATTCCCTACGGACCGCGGTCGCGGACATTCGATGACGAAGGCGTGCCCACCAGCAGCCTGCCGCTGGTCGCCGCGGGCGTGATCGGCAACTTCTACTACGACCTGCGCGCGGCAGCGCTGGCCAAAGCCGACTCCACCGGGAACGGGATCAAGGGGAGTCCGATGGGCGGCGGCGGGTTCCGCGTTCCCCCCGGACCTGCCTCCCGCAACATCCTCGTTGCTCCCGAGGCGGGGTCCGTGGACGAGCTCATCCGCGACATGAAGGACGGCCTCGTCGTGGCCGGCGTGCTCGGCCTCGGGCAGGGGAACATCCAGTCCGGCGCGTTCTCCAACAACGTCGGGGTGGGGTTTGTCGTGAAGGCGGGGAAGGTCGTGGGCCGGGTGAAAAACACGATGATCGCCGGCAATGCCTACGAGGTCCTCAAAGACGGGATCCGAGCCATCGGAGGGCAGACCGAGTGGGTGTTCGGAAGCCTCTCCGTTCCGCCCATCCTCACGGGGAAAGTGTCCGTGGTCACCCAATAGCCCTTGACTTGTAACAGTGTTCTGTTACACTGTCTCCGTGCTGCGCGACTTCACGCGGACGGAGGTTGAGCGATGGATGAAGATCTGATCGCAAAAAAGGACGTGCTCGAGGAGGCGGGGATCTCCTACGGCCAGCTCTACCGCTGGAAGCGGAAGGGCCTCATCCCCGAGGCGTGGTTCATCCGCAAAGCCACGGTGACCGGCCAAGAGACGTTCTTCCCCCGAGACAAGATCCTTCCCCGCATCGAGCAGATCCGGTCGCTCAAGGAGGAGCAGTCTCTGGACGAACTTGTCCAGATCCTGGCGCCGGAGGCCGCGCCGGAGACGGTGAAGCACGACGACCCCGCCGCCCTGTCGCCGATCGGCACCGAGGGCCGCAAGCTGCTGTGGAAGGAACGCGGGTACACGTTCGGCGAGCTGGTGGCCCTGGCGTGCGGGACCCACGCCCTGCGGTCCGGCACGCGTCCGGCGGAAGCGAAGCTGCTCGTGGACCTCGTGCGCACGGAAGAGACCGTCCTGCGCACGCCCACGGGAATGACGGCCCTGCTCGGGGAGAAGGCGTTCGAGCAAGAAGGATTCTCGGTGCGCCTCACGCTCGGGGTACTCGGACACGAGCCGCTCAAGGTCGACCGCGAGTCACGGGTCAAGCACCGGGTAGATCTGGAGAAGATCGCAGAGCAAGTGAAGTTGGCGCTGAGGGAGGTGACGTAGATGGAAAGCCAAAGCATTTCCATCTCGGGATCGGGACGGGTTTCGGGCGGCGAGTACACGCAAGTCCGCATCTCGGGTTCCGGACGGGTGGAAGGGGATGTCGTGGCCCAGGAGATCCGCGTCTCCGGGGCTGCACGATTCCAGGGCACCGTGAAGGCGAAGGAGATCTCCGTCTCCGGGGCCGGGAAGTTCACGGACCGTGTAGAGGCTGACGTCCTCGTCACCTCGGGGAGCTGCGGCATCGAGGGCGATGCTGAAGCGAAGGAGCTTCGCTCCTCCGGCGCTCAACGGATCGGGGGGAGCTTCCGCGGGCACTACGTCCGCGTCAGCGGCGTGCTCCACGTGGCGCGAGACATGGAGACCGACGTGTTCACGTCATCCGGCAAGTTCGAGATCGGAGGCCTTCTCAGCGCCGACCGAGTGGAAATCAAACTCGTCGGCGACAGCCGAGCGCGGGAGATCGGTGGGGAGAACATCGACATCCGCGCCAGTTCCGGGTTCAGCTTCGGGTTCAGCCTCACCCGGGGATTCCGGATGGGGGTGGGGATCGGCACCCTCACCGTCGGCGAGATCGAGGGCGACAACGTGCACCTCGAAGCGACCACCGCCGACGTCGTGCGCGGGAAGATCGTGCACATCGGGCCGGGGTGCCGGATCGGCCGCGTGGAGTACGCGGAGTCCCTCGACGTCCACCCCGAGGCCGAGGTGCGAGAGAAGGTCAAGCGATGATCCTCGGCGGTCTGTTCCGGCTCATTGGCGGCCTGATCGGTCTCATCGGGGGGCTGATCGGGGCCGTCGTGGGAACGGGAGGCGCCCTCCTCGCGGGTGCGCTCTTCGTTCCATTCATCGTGATCCTCGTCCTCCTCGTCGTGGGCCTGGTTCTCCTCCCGGTGCTGCTTCCGGTGATCCTCATCGTCGGCGCAGCGTGGCTCGTGTACCGGATCGTCACCCCCTCCCGCACGCGCGTGCGCTGGGAGAAGCACTCCTGATCCGGAGCGGGTACAGTTGGGCGTGGCCCAATCCGAGCGTCGGGACACGGGGTCGATGGGGATTACACCCGTGACGTGGGACACGTCACGGGTCCCCTCTGTCTTCCGGCGGTGGTGGGGCAGAAGGAGAGAGACGTGGCGAACGTAACCGAAGCCGAGTTCTACACCTCGATAGACCGTTTCTTCCAGCGGATGATGGAAGAGATCCCCGTTGCAGCAACCCAGTTCGGCGACCACCGGTTCGACCACCGGCTGGGGGACCACAGTGCGCCCGCGCGGACCCGCCAGGAGAAGATGCTGCGGGAAGCAGTGACCCAGCTAGAGGGTACGGATCCCGCAACGTGGTCCCTCGACGCGCGGATCGACCGGATCCTCATGGTGCAGATGGCGAAGTCGTTCCTCCGCGGGTTCGAGAAGACCCGCGGCCACGAGCGGAACCCGGGGTCGTACCTCAGCGAGTGCATGGGCGGCGTGTTCCTCCTCCTGATGCGCGACTTCGCCCCGTTCCGGGTGCGGATGAAGGCCGTCCTCGGTCGTCTGCAGGAAATCCCGCGGGTCCTCGCCCAAGGGAAGGAGAACCTCATTCCCGAGGCGGTCCCGCCGGTGTGGGCCGAGGTCGCCCTCGAGGGCGCCAAGCGGGGGCTGGTGTTGTTCAAAGTCGTGGTTCCGCTGATGAGCCTGCGCACCCCCCTGCTCTTCCCGAAGGTCCTGCGCGCGAGCCGAAAGGCAGCAAAGGCCCTCCGGGACTACATCGCGTTCCTGGAACAGGAGGTCCTTCCCAAGGCCAACGGTGAGTTCGCCGCCGGCAAAGAGCTGTTCGAGGAGATGCTGCGCGAGGACCACCTGCTCGACTACTCGGCGGATGCGCTCCTCGAACTGGGCTGGAAGCTGTTCAACGATACCCAGGCCCAGATGGAGACCCTCGCCGCCAAGGTCGCCCCGGGGAAGACAGCCCGCGAGATCGTGGACGAGGCCAAGAAGGACCACCCCACAGCCCGGGACCTCCTCAAGACCTACCGCCGGGAGATGGAGCGAGCGCGCCGGTTCGTCCAGGAAAGGGGAATCGTGACCATCCCCGAGGGCGAGAAGCTGAGCATTCGCCCCACCCCGCCCTCGATGCGACCGGTGATCCCCTACGCCGCGTACATGATGCCCGGTCCCCTCGAAAAGAAACAGGAAGGGATCTTTCTCGTCACGCCCGTGGACCGCTTCATGCCGCGCAAGGCCCGCGACGAGAAACTCCGCGGCCACAACCACGCCAAGATCCCGGTGACCGCCCTTCACGAGGCGTACCCCGGCCACCACCTCCAGCTCGTGTACGCCAACCGGCACACGAAGTCCCTTCCCCGTAAGCTCGGGTCGGCCCTGTCCAGCCTGTTCGTGGAGGGGTGGGCGTTTTACTGCGAAGAGCTGATGGAGAGCTTGGGGTTCATCAACAAGCCAGTGCAGAAGATCGCCCGGCTTCAAGACCAGCTGTGGAGGGCAGCGCGGATCATCCTCGACGTCTCCCTGCACACGAGGAAGATGACCGTCGAGGAGGGGATCCAGTTCCTGATGGAGAAGGCCGGCCTGGAGCGCTCGAACGCGACCGCTGAAGTCCGTCGGTACACCAGCTCCCCCACCCAACCGATGAGCTACCTGATCGGGAAGCTGGAGATCCTGAAGCTGATCGAAGAGTACAAGCGACGGAACCCCGGGAAGTCCCTGCGGGAGGTGCACGACGCGATCCTGTCGTGCGGGTCGCTTCCGCCGAAGCTCCTCGGCCAGCGGTTGTTCACGTCGTAGCGGCGGATTCTGCGTACGACGTCGTGGATAAACCCCGACGCTACAAACAGCTCGGTTCTGTAGCGTCGCACCCTGTGTGCGACGAACGCCAACGGTTCCGTAGCGTCGGACCTTGCGTGCGACGAACGCCAGCGGTTCCGTAGCGTCGCACCTTGTGTGCGACGAACGCCAGCGGGCTTACCCGCTGTGCAGCGGGCGGCCGAGGAGGGCGAGCGCTGCCTCCCACAGGCCCTCCGGGAACGTGGGGTGGGCGTGCACCGTCTCCGCCAGCTGTTCTGCCGTAAGGCCGGCCTGGATGGCGAGGGTCGCCTCGGCGATGAGATCCGAGGCGTGAGGACCGATGATCTCGGCCCCGACCACGCGTCCGTCGCCGTCGGCCACGACCTGGAAGTGCCCCTCGATCTCTCCCTCCGCCCGGGCCCGTCCGAGAGCGGCGAACGGGAACCGGCCCACCCGGAGACCTTGTGCCGGAGCGTCGTCCACCGGCACCCCCACCAGCGCCACCTCCGGCTGCGTGAAGATCGCTTGAGGCACCACGTACCCACCCACGACGTCGGGGATGAACCCCGACGCTCCAGGATCGGGTACGTAGCGTCGGACCCTGTGTCCGACGGCCGCTCCGTCGGTTGCGCAGCGTCGCAGCTTGTCTGCGACGTCGGGTGCGGGTCTCCCATGCCGAGCGCCTCTCGCCGCCGACGCAAGCTCTTCCGCAACCAGGAGCCCTTCGTGCGACGCCTTGTGGGCCAGGAGCCACCCACCCCGCACGTCGCCGATCGCATGCACGCCCGGGGCAGCTGCGCAGTGCTCATCCGTGACCACAAACCCCTTCTCGACGCGGACCCCCACCGTATCCAGGCCCAGGCCGTCCGCCTTCGGCTTGCGACCGACGGCCACGAGCGCGGCATCGGCGGCGATCTCCTCCTCGCCTGACCCGGTGCGCAGCACAACCCCGTTCTCGGTGAGCCGTTCCGCTCGCGCTCCCAAGCGCACGTCCATCCCCTGGCCGGCCAGCGCCCGGCGCAGAACGCTTTCCCCGCGGCGGGACAGACCCACCCCTGGCAGGAGCCGATCCAGAACCTCCACCACCATGACCTCGCTCCCCAACCGCCGGTACACCGTGCCGAGCTCGAGGCCGATCACCCCGCCCCCGATCACCACCAGCCGCTCGGGCACGCGCCACAGGCGCAGCGCATCCCCTGACGACCAGACCCGCTCCCCGTCGAACGGGAACCCGCGAAGCTCAACCGGGCTCGATCCTGTGGCGAGCACGATCGCCCCCGCCGCGAGGTCGAGTTCCTCGGTGGCCGTTCGCACCCGCAGCCGACCTGGGCCCACGATCTCCGCCTCGCCCGCGAGAACGGCAACCTTCGACCCGGCGAGCAACTGGCCCACCCCGGCCCGCAGGCCGGCGACCACCTCGCCCACCCACGCCCGCAGCCGCTCGATGTCCGCGTGAACCGCGAGCGAGACCCCCATCCGGGCGAACGTCTCGCGGCGGCCGAACGGAGAGGTAGCCACGTACAGGGCCTTGGTGGGGATGCACCCTTCATTCAGACACGTTCCCCCGAGGTGTGCCTTCTCGATGAGAACCGTCTCCACCCCGAGCTGTCCCAGTCGCCGGGCTGCCACGTACCCCGCCGGTCCTCCGCCGATGATCGCGACCTGCGTGCTCTCCATGTCGCCCGGAGTGTACCGGACCGCGACGCCCTGAGGGAGAGAGAACACAGGAGAGCCCCTCGCCTCCGCGACTGCGGCCGAACTACCGTCGGGCATGAAGCCCCGACGCTACAACGGCTCGGTTCTGTAGCGTCGCACCTTGTGTGCGACGAACGCCTGGGGTTCTGTAGCGTCGGACCCTGTGTGCGACGGCAGGCCGAACCTCCTTACCGCCGAGCGCGCAGAGGACGCGGAGAAACCCCGAGCCTCTGAGGAAGCCAGGAATGCAGGAAAGACCGAAGGTGACCTCAGGGTTTGGGATTGATCCCAGACCTTGGTTTGCTCTTCTCAGCGTCCTCCGCG